>DASYTP010000186.1:0-5747 GCA_036002145.1 Bacteroidota bacterium
ATTCAAAGCAGGTTTTCCGGAAGATTATCTCGTTGGAGAAGTCAGCGAAAAATACAAAGATGAGTTTCGTGTATGGATCGTGAGGGAGTCCGAAGGGTTTTATGCATTATCGGCAATCTGCACACATCTTGGCTGCACGCCGCGTTGGCTCGATCCGGAGAACAAATTCAAATGCCCGTGCCACGGAAGCGGCTTCCGGCGCTCGGGGGTAAATTTCGAAGGACCCGCCCCTCGTCCCCTTGAACGCTTGCGAATCGTACTTGCCGATGACGGTCAGATTCTCGTAGACCGTGCGATCAAATTCAGATTCGAAAACGGCGACTGGATCAAGCCGGAGTGCTACCTCAAGTTTAGCTAATCACCCACGCAGAGAAGGAACGAGAGAATGCCAAAACTTCGTGAGAAGCTGCAACAATCTGAAGTCTGGAAATCCATTTTCCGCCATAACTACCAGGACACGAACCGTAATCGTGCACTGCAGATCGTGGACAATGTATTCTTGCATTTGCATCCCGTCAGGATCCCCCGCCATGCTACAAATATCGGATACACGTGGGGGATGGGTGGCATCACGTTCCTGCTCTTCATAGTTCTAACGATTACCGGCGTCATCCTGATGTTCTACTACCGTCCCGCCGCGGAATATGCCTACGAGGATATGAAATACCTGATGAACGATGTGGCGTTCGGGCCTCTCATGCGTAACATGCACCGATGGGCTGCGCACTTGATGGTGATAACTGTGATGCTGCACATGTTCAGGGTGTTCCTGACCGGCTCGTACAAACCCCCGCGCCAGTTCAATTGGGTGGTCGGAGTTCTCCTGCTCGTGTTGACGTTACTTCTCAGTTTTACGGGTTATCTCCTGCCGTGGGATCAGTTGGCGATTTGGGCGGTCACCGTCGGCACAAACATGGCCCGCGCCACGCCTTTGCTCGGTCATGAGGGTCCATTCGGACCACAGCTCGGGATGCGGATCGACAACGACGTGCGGTTTGTATTGTTGGGAGGGACACAAGTAGGTCCCCCAACGCTTCTTCGATTCTATGTCGGTCATTGCATTTTCCTGCCGATCATCGCCTCCATATTCATGGCAGTGCATTTCTGGAGGATCCGCAAAGACGGCGGTATCTCCGGCCCAGCGTCCAACGGAAAGGAGTAGTCGACCATGCATAATTTATGGCTGCTGGTTTCTAAACCCGACAATATTCCGATCGTTGCGCTTTTGGTGCTGGTTATCCTGTATACATGGTGGTCGTTCGCCAAAGCGCTGTAGAATGACCGCCAGGGATTCCTCGACGAAGCAAAGCTGAGCGAAAAGATCCAGGTATGGCCAAACCTGGTGCGGGTGGAATTCCTCGCTTCCTTGTTTATCATGGTGATACTAGTGTTCTGGTCGTTCTCGCTCGATGCCCCACTGGAAGAACCCGCAAATCCGACGCTGACGCCGAATCCGTCGAAGGCCCCATGGTATTTTCTTGGACTGCAGGAAATGCTTGTGTATTTTGACCCGTGGGTCGCCGGTGTCGTCCTGCCGACGTTCGTCATCATCGGGCTCATGGCCATCCCGTATATCGATGTGAATGAAAAAGGGAATGGTTACTACACATTCAAAGAACGAAAGTATGCAGTTCTCATTTATTGTTTTGGGTTTCTGATCCTTTGGGTTTCGCTGATCGTGCTCGGCACTTTCTGGCGCGGCCCAGGCTGGTATTTCTTTTTCCCGTGGCAGGAATGGGATACTCACCGTGTCGTTGCCTTGACGAACGTCGATCTTTCGGAGTATTTCGGCATTCACACCCGTCATGCCGATAACAGCTTGAACCCCTGGGCGATTGTGTTTGGCGTTCTCCTCATTGGTGGATATTACTCGCTCATGGGAATATACTGGATGATCAAGAAGAATTCCGAGTTGGTGAAGAAAATGGGCTTCACCAAGTATAGCATTACGGCATTCTTGTTCCTGACGATGATGTCGCTTCCCATAAAGATGTTCCTCAGGATCGCTTTCAACGTAAAGTATATTCTCGTTACTCCATGGTTTAATATCTGATTCTATGAACAGGTTATTACAACTCTTCTCACGACGGGCAGAGACGCCGATCGAAACCCGCGATTACGGAAAGGTCTATTTCGCCCTCGCCGCGCTGCTGTTCTTTGGAACCATGTGGTCGGTTGTGGACGAGGTGACTACCAGGCGGCCTTGGAAGGATTTCCAGCAAGAGTATCTTGAACTCAGCGCAAGCCAGTGGGAGAAAAAAAAGGCGGAAGCCGTTGCCGCGATGGATTCAGCCGCGTTGAAGGAAGTCGAAACCCAATTGTCGGAGGCCCAGGCGAAACTTTCCTCTCCCGAGGTTGTGAGTATCAAGAAACAGGTCAACGATCTCGAGGAGGCCCTTCTCGACCTGAATCGCGACTTTACCTTCGCCAAGAGCAGGGGAGATGAAGCATACTATTTCTGGAAGAAGGCGCTCCATGAGGGGAAGGAAGACCCGGGAGCCAAGAAGAAACTTGACGAAAATGAATCTGAGATGGCTGAAACCAACTCCAGGATCGAAGAGCTGAATTCGAGGCACGATTCACTCGCGAAAATCGTCGATGGGTATACCCAGATCGTCAAGGCAGTTCGTGCCAAGAGCAAAGACTTGCATGCTGCAATCGATCTGGCTACCTCGAAAATCGAAAAGGCACAGTCCTCGCCGATTCGCATTCATCAGGTCATGCGAAATAACTTTGACCGTTCGAATTTTGGCATTCCCAAAGCCCGGATTGATCGATGTCAAACGTGTCATGCGGGATGGAAAGACGAGGTCATGCTGGATGCAAAGCAACCTTTCACTTCGCACCCGCTACCGGAGCTTCTGAAAATTCACGATCCCGAAGTCTTCGGCTGCACGCCATGCCACCACGGTCAGGGGACTGCGTTGACGGCAGGGATGGCACACGGGGATGACGATCATTACTGGGAGTGGCCCCTTCTCAAGGGTAAAGAAGTTTATGCCTCATGCAACAGTTGCCACATGAATGAGACATTTGTGAAGTATGGAGATCGGTATAATCTTTCCAAGCGGCTTATCTCTGAATCGGGGTGTTTTGGTTGCCACGAGATCAAAGGGTATCTTGAGATGCCTAAAATTGGACCCCAGCTGAATCAACTCGTTGTAAAAGAGACACCCGAGTGGCTCTTCCGCTGGGTACGCAATCCCAAGGACTATAATCCCCACACCCGGATGCCGAACTTCAAATTCACGGACGATCAGGCGGAAGCTATCGCTGCGTTTCTCATGTCGCTGGGAAATCAGAGTCGGTATCATCCTCAAAAAGGAGCTGCCGGCACGGGTAATGCTGATCACGGCAAAGAACTGGTCGGACAGGTGGGCTGCAAGGGATGTCATGTGATCGAAAACGATACGCGCATGCGCGACGCGCGGGGGAGAAGCTATGACATCGCTCCGGAATTGACGCGCGTCGGCAGCAAGATCAATGCCGACTGGGCATACGAATGGGTGAAGAATCCTCGCTCTGTCAACCCTGATGCCCGGATGCCGAATCTTCGCCTGACCGATCAGGAAGCCCGCGACGTCGCCGCCTACCTGATGACGCTGAAAGATGATCGTGCTTTCGAGCAAAAAGTCATGAATCTTGAATCGCCACAGACCATCGCCAAAGGAGAAAAGCTCGTCCGGGAATACGGATGTGCCGGATGCCACTCGATCAAGGGAATGGAAAAGGAGAGCCGCGTGAGCGTGTCGCTTAACAACATCGGCCGTAAGCGAGTTGATGAATTGGATTTCGGGGATAAGACCGCCGCCGAAGTGCCGCACACGTGGGATGATTGGATATTCAACAAGATCAAAAATGCCAGGACGTACACGACCGATCGCATCTTTTCAAAAATGCCGGTGTTTGCGTTCGCCGATAGCGAGATTGTCGCGCTTCGCACCCTCCTTCGCGGGTATACCAAGGAACTGCCCGAGGAGTCGTATCAGCAGGCATACGGCACCCGATTGATGGAAATCGAGGCCGGCCGGCGGCTCACCAATTTCCAGTATAACTGTTCAGGTTGTCATCAAATCGAAGAGGAAGGTGGATATATCAAAGCGACGCTCGACGACGAAGGGTATGCACCACCGTATCTCTATCCCGAGGGTAATAAAGTGCAGGAACCGTGGCTTCACGATTTCCTCAAGGGTCCAACGCCGGTTCGCCCGTGGCTCACCATCCATATGCCTACGTTCGGACTTACGGACGATGAAATTACGACCGCCTCCAGGTACTTCCTCGCGCTTCACAAGAAAGAACTTGGATTACGGGATTATCAGTCAGTTCAGCCCGATCCAAAATACGTTGCGGTCGGCAAGAAGCTGTTCGAGGACCTTCAGTGCCTGAGCTGCCACTACACCGGGAAAATTCCCGAGGGCAAGACGCCGGCGGATCTGGCACCCAATCTCTCTATGGCCAAAAATCGCCTGAAACCGGAGTGGATCGTCGACTGGATCATTAATCCGGATGTGATTCAGCCCGGGACTCGCATGCCGCAGTATTATCCCGATCTCAAAGAAGCGTCCCCATTTTCACAGGACTTCGCGGGAGACGCGAGAGAACAAATCAAAGCACTTCGAGAATACGTTCTGACGATTCAAAGCTCGAAGTAGCGCTCATTGGCGGGGGCCTATTATCTTCGCTCGGGAAACCCTTACTCTTCGAGCGGATAGATTTCTTTCTTCATTGCTATGGAAAAAACGTTCAAGAGGCAGATAAACGATCTTGAAACAATCTTTCAGTTCATCCAGGAATGCTTTGCAGCGTATCAGATCGATCAATCCTTCACGTTTTTGGCGAGGTTCATCGTCGAAGAACTCTTTACAAACATGGTGAAGTATAACCATACGTCCAACGACAGCATTACGGTAATGATTGATAAGAAGAATAAGGCATTGGTTATCTCGTTGACCGATTACGATGTTGATCAATTCGATCCCAGACTCGCTGGAGACGTCGACACGACAAAATCCGCAAAGGATCGGGCAATCGGCGGCCTCGGCATTTATCTGGTCAAGAAAATGGTAGATAGTATTGACTATGAATATGTTGATCGTCGCAGCAAGGTGACTATTACAAAACAGATGGAGATGTGATATGTTTGATTCCAGACTTCTCGAAAACGGTGAAATCGCTTTCGTTGGCCGGCTCGACGCTTCACAGGTGGAAAAAGCAGGGAGTGTTCTGCAGAAAATTACAACGTCCCAGACTATTAATTTCGAAGAATTGGAGTATATTTCAAGCGCGGGACTGGGAATCTTGCTCAGCAACCAAAAACGATTGATTGCTTCAGGCCACACGCTGAAACTGGTCAATTTGAATAAGCATATAAGGGATATCTTCGCGCTCACCGGATTTGACAAGATATTTCGTATGGAATAGAGAAAAAGATCAGATTTTACCAACTTTTCCTGTTTCAAACTGTAATTATGGCAGAAGGGCAAGATATAGAGCTAATTCAACAGTGCCTGCAGGGTAACTCGAAATCCTTCGAATGTATTGTTGATAAGTATCAGCTGCCGATTTACAATATTGCCCTGAGAATGCTCAATGACGCGGATGAAGCCGAAGATATTACTCAGATTGTGTTCATCAAGGCTTTCGAGAATTTACAGCAATTCAACACCAAGTATAAACTGTTCAGTTGGCTTTATAGGATAGCAATCAATGAATCCCTCAATCTGCAACACTCTCGCAGGCGCGCG
>DASYTP010000187.1:0-9259 GCA_036002145.1 Bacteroidota bacterium
CTTGTCGTCGTCGGCATCCTGATGGCAGGGTGGTCGTCGAATAACAAGTGGTCGCTGTTCGGCGCCATGCGTTCCGCCGCACAAATCGTCAGCTACGAGATTCCCACGGCGCTCACCTTGCTGATCGCAGTGATGTTGACCGGATCATTGAACCTGCAGGATATCAACAGGTTCCAGGATGGAGGGATTCAGAATTG
Organism: Bacteroidota bacterium; assembly: GCA_036002145.1. GTDB lineage: Bacteria > Bacteroidota > Ignavibacteria > UBA10030 > SZUA-254 > DASYTP01. The sequence continues at coordinate 198 of DASYTP010000187.1, forward strand.
GATACTCTTCGGGGGACCGGCCTCGTTTCCGGGGAAACTGCTGCTCATGCCGTTTACGTTTGTTGCGTTCGTCATCCTGTTCATCGCATCGCTTGCGGAAACGAACCGGACTCCCTTCGACATCCCCGAGGCAGAGTCTGAACTTGTTGCGGGATATCATACGGAATATAGCGGGATGAAATTCGCGCTGTTTTTCCTGGCGGAATATGCAAACATGTTCGCCGTTTCCGCGATCGCGGCAAGCCTGTTCCTCGGCGGATGGACAAGCCCCTTCGGCGCGTTCCTCAGCGGCCCACTCTGGGGGGTCTTCTGGTTTCTCTCAAAGGGCATGTTTTTCGTCTTCGTTCAAATGTGGCTTCGATGGACGCTGCCGCGGTTGCGCGTCGATCAGCTTATGTACGTTTCATGGAAAGTCCTTACTCCATGGGCATTCGCATGCATGCTGGGAGTTGGTTTTTGGATGGTGATGTGAGATGAACAAATATTTTTCCGACATATTCAGATCCGTCTGGTCTGTGATGGTGGGAATGAATGTTACCTTCCGGCATCTCTTCTCGCCGGCTGTCACGATCCAGTATCCTGATGTGAAATTGAAGCTCCCCGAACGCGCCCGCAATCGATTGTATGTCAATATGGACGACTGCATCGGCTGTTTCCAGTGCGACATGGCGTGTCCCGTCAATTGCATCAAGATTGAGACCGTGAAAGCTCTCCCGACGGAAGATTTGGGACTCACCTCGACGGGACAGAAGAAGCGCCTGTGGGTGCCCGTCTTCGACATCGACATCGCGAAGTGTTGCTACTGTGGGCTGTGTGTTTACCCGTGTCCCACGGAGTGCATCAAGATGACCGATGTGTACGAGTTTTCGGAAACCAACCGGCACAACCTCATCTACAACTACGCAACCTTGACCCCGGCCGAATCGACTGAGATCAGGGCCCGCTCCGCCGAATTTGAGAAGGAGCAGGCGGCGAAAAAGGCCGCCGCTGCTGCTGAAGCAGCGAAAGCGAAGGCTGCCGCAGCCGCCTCAGCAGGACCAGCTTCCGCCGTTACGGCGCCCCAAGCTGCCTCCCCGGCTCCGACACCACCTCCACCCCCCACCGATAAGCGGGCATGACATTGTACGACGCTGCGTTCTATTTCTTTGCGCTGATCACTGTCGTCTCCGCGGGGACCGTAGCGATGTCAAGAAACATCATTTACTCCGCCTTTTCATTGCTCTTCACCTTCTTCGGTGTCGCCGGAATTTATGTATTATTGAACGCCGACTTTCTCGCCATCACGCAGCTTTTGATTTACGTCGGGGGTATTCTCGTCCTGCTTCTCTTCGGTGTTATGTTGACCAACAAGGTCATTGATGTTGAATTGAAAACCGGAGTGATGCAATCGTGGCCCGGAGCCATCGTATGCGGGATGGTCGGGGGCCTGCTCATTGTTCTCTTCAGGATTACCGACTGGAACATAGTTCAGGCGGATCCGGTGCTCACCGCGACGACGTTCTCGCTCGGTGAAATGTTCATGACCAGCTACCTCTTGCCGTTCGAGGTAGCCTCGGTAATTCTTCTCGTTGCATTAGTCGGCGCCGCCCTGATCGCCCGTAAAGATAAATCAGTCCAAAATCAAAAAGGATTCTAAAGCCGTGGAAAAGCCAGGCGATTTCCTCGGTTCTCTTTTTAATTTTGCCTTTTGTGAGCGCCTTTGGCGCCATCCCGTCCGAAGGCGGGAAATTTTCAATTGATATGCACGTAACCTTAACCCATTACCTGGTCGTCAGCGCTTTGCTGTTCTCGTTCGGTCTCTTCGCAGTCGTCACGAGGCGGAATGCGATACTGTTGCTGATGGGCATCGAGCTCATTTTGAATTCCGCAAACATCAACTTCGTTGCGTTCTCGCGGTATGGCGGAATGAAGCTGGATGGTCAGGCGATCGCGGTGTTCGTCATCGTCCTCGCAGCGGCCGAGGCGGCGATTGCCCTTGCTATCGTCCTCAACATATATCAACGCTTCAACACGGTCAACGTGGATGAAGTCAGCGACCTGAGGGAGTGAACCATGGCCCCCCAAGCCCTCATACTGGCCGTAATCATCCTTCTCCTGCCCCTCGCGGGATTCGTGAGTCTTATGTTCCTCGGGAAACGACTCACCCGCGGAGGCGACTGGCTGGAGACCGGCATCATGTTCATCGCACTTGCGCTCTCGGTTCTTGTCTTGATTCAGAAGCTTGGGATTGAAGGCGCGCTGAACTTCAACTTTACGTGGGTTGACTTCGGTGATGTACCGCTCGTCGATCACCTCCAAATCAAGCTCGGCATCATGATCGACAACCTCTCGGCAATCATGATGGTCGTCGTCTGCCTGGTCAGCTCGCTGGTCCATTTGTTCTCGATCGGCTACATGAAAGGCGATATTCGATACTCCCGGTACTTCGCCTATCTTGGAATATTTACCTTCTCGATGCTCGTCATCGTGCTCACCAACAACCTGTTCACAATGTACGTCGGCTGGGAACTGGTGGGCTTGAGCTCGTATCTGCTTATTGGTCACTGGTACGAAAAGAAATCTGCCTCCGATGCAGCCAAGAAGGCCTTCATCGTGAACCGCATCGGCGATATCGGAATGTTTACCGGAATCATGATCTTGTTTTTTACATTCAAGACCTTCGGATTCATGGAGATCTTCGACGCGCTCGGCAAGGGCACGATTCCGATGGGGAGCGAGGCGTGGCTGACCGCAGCCGGAATCCTCATCTTCTGTGGGGCAGTCGGAAAATCTGCACAATTTCCGCTGCACGTCTGGTTGCCGGATGCCATGGAAGGCCCGACGCCCGTCAGCGCTCTGATTCATGCTGCCACAATGGTGGCTGCAGGAGTGTATCTTATCGCACGCACCTTCCCACTCATGACCGCCGACGCGTTAATGGTTATCGCCTACATCGGCGCCATTACGGCGTTCATCTCCGCGACGATTGCTATTGCACAAAACGACATCAAGAAGGTGCTCGCGTACTCGACGATTTCGCAGCTCGGATACATGGTCATGGGGCTCGGTGTCGGTGCTTACACAGCCGGGTTTTTCCATCTTACGACCCACGCGATGTTCAAGGCCGGGTTGTTTCTCGGGTCCGGCTCGGTCATCCATGCCATGCATCATGCTCTCCATCATGCCGGAGACCACCACACCGATCCTCAGGACATCCGCAACATGGGCGGGCTCAAGAAGAAGATGCCGATTACGTTCTTCACATTCCTGATGTATACGCTGGCGATTTCGGGCGTGCCGTTGACCTCGGGATTCCTGAGCAAGGATGCCATCCTCGCGGGCACGCTCGCATTCGGGACACTGACCGGTCATTACCTGATTCCTGTCGTCGGTTTCCTCGTTGCAGGCTTGACGGCGTTTTACATGTTCCGCATTGTCATCCTCACATTCTTCGGTGAACACAAAGACCATCATCGTTTCGAGCATATCCATGAATCGCCCGCAGTGATGGTCATTCCCCTCATCATTTTTGCCATTCTCAGCTTCTTCGCCTTTTATTCCCTCAACCCCATCGACGCGGACGGCGGTTGGTTCTATCACGCAATCGAGAGACCCGAGTCAGTTGTTCCCGCCGGTGTGCAGGCTCCCCATGCCGAGACCTTCGAGCATGCCGTTCATGAAGCGCACGTCCCGGCGATGGCGCTTTCGCTCATCGTTGCAGGCCTGGGAATTCTCATCGCCTTTGCGACGTACCACTGGAAGAAGATCGATGCAGATGCATGGGCACAGCGATTCGGATGGGTTTATAGAGCTCTCTTGAACAAGTGGAAATTCGATGAATTCTATGGTGCCGTCTTCGTCGGGGGCACCCTCGGATTGACAAAAATGCTTCGCTGGTTTGATTCCACGGTGATCGATGGCCTCGTCAACGGTTCGGCAAGCTGGACGCAGGCAATCGTTTTCGGATATAGTCAGCATTGGCAGGAAAAACGAATCAACTCGAAGGCGTTCTTGCTCGGCGGCTTGTTCGTCACGGGTTTCGTCGCCGTTTTCTCCTTCCGGTGGTTGCTCTCTCCTCTGCCCTCGGTGCTCTCGTATGCTGGTGCGGGCATTGGTGCGTTATGCGCCGCGCTGTTGACCTTTTTCTTCTTCTGGAGCGGAGCCGGCGGGTTCGACAAATATGTCGTTGACGGACTGGTGAACGGCGTCGCGTATTTCTCGGGATTTTCCGGAGTGCTTTTCAGAAAACTTCAGACCGGTCGTGTGCAGACCTACATCGTCTTTGTCATCATCGGCGTGATGGTGTTCTTCTTCATGTTCAGATAATTACAGGATAAAAAGAAATGAGCTTTCTCGGTTTAGGCGTGTTGACATGGATGACGTTCCTGCCCGTCATTGGAATGTTCATCGTGTTGCTTCTCCCAAAAGAAAAAAAAGATGCCATCCGGTGGACTTCCGTGCTGTTCACCTTCCTGCAGCTTGTTCTCGCGTTGTTCATCTACCTGAAATTCAATCGCGGCATGGCCGGGGTGAACACCGAAGCAGGATTCCAATTCACCGAGAAGTTCACGTGGATCGACATCAAATCGGTTTCATGGTTCGGACGGATTCACATCGACTACTTCATGGGAATCGATGGCCTGAGCGTGCTCATGGTGATTCTCACGGCCCTCATCTCGTTCATTGCCGTCTTTGCATCGTGGGGCATAGAAAAATCGCTCAGGGGGTACTTTGGTCTCCTGCTGCTGCTGGATACGGGGATGATGGGGGTGTTCACGTCGCTCGACTTTTTCCTCTTTTACATTTTCTGGGAAGTCATGCTGCTCCCGATGTATTTCCTCATCGGCGTCTGGGGCGGACCCCGGAGGGAATACGCGGCGATCAAGTTCTTCCTCTATACGTTATTCGGAAGCGTGCTGATGCTCCTTGCCATGCTGGCCCTTTACTTCAGCGTCTCAGTTGCCGATCCGGCTACGGGTGAGAGAGTGCACACCTTTAATATGCTGGCAATGATGAATCCGGCCAACTACGACGTTGGATCAATTCTCGGAGGCATCGGAACATACTGGCGGTATGTGGCGTTCGTAGGGTTGTTCATCGGGTTCGCAATTAAGGTGCCGATCTTTCCCTTCCATACATGGCTGCCCGATGCTCATGTTGAAGCGCCGACAGCGATCAGCGTTATCCTTGCCGGTGTATTATTGAAGATGGGTACGTACGGCCTCATGCGGGTCAGTTTCCCGATGTTTCCTGATGCGACCGCCTATTTCCAGATCCCGATAGCTCTTCTTGGATTCATTAACATTGTGTACGGAGCCCTCGTTGCCATGGCTCAGGATGATTTCAAGAAGCTCATTGCGTATTCGAGCATCAGTCACATGGGAGTTGTCGTGCTCGGCATGGCTGCGTTAAATACGCAGGGCATGACGGGTGCGATCATGCAGATGTTCAACCATGGCACAATAACGGCAATGCTCTTCCTGATTGTCGGTGTCATCTACGACAGGGCGCACACGCGCGGTCTGAATGATTTCGGGGGATTAATGAACCAGATGCCGAAGTATTCAGCGGTGATGTCGATAGCCTTCTTCGCAGCATTAGGTCTGCCGGGATTGAGTGGATTTATCAGCGAAGCGTTTGCATTCCTGGGGGCATTTCAGGTGGAGTCGATTCGCACTATCACGATTGCGTCGACCGTCGGAATTGTTCTGACGGCCGGATACATGCTCTGGACTCTCCAGCGCCTGTTCCTCGGAGCGCTTCCCGAAAAATGGAAATCACTCCCTGATATCAACGGACGTGAATTATTCACGTTAATTCCCCTTGCCGTCATTGTCATCTTCCTCGGCATCTATCCTGCGCCGATGATCGACATGATGACATCAGCAGTCAACACCCTCGTCGATATTGTGAACAAAGGGGGCGGGACGGCGATGTTGGGTCATTGACAGGATTGAGGAGAATTCATGCAACAATCTGTGCCGCAATACATCCTTGACAGCATCAAGGCGTTCCAGCCGGAAATAGTGCTCGCGGTGACCTTCTGTGTCGCACTCATCGCGGACCTTGGAGTGCGCAGGAACCGGAATGTGTCGGCCGGTATCGTTCTTGCCGGATTGATCACGGCAATCGTGTTCGTCTCGCAACAGGCTGCTCCCGGATCGAGTTCCGTTTTCAGCGGCATGTATGCCATCGACAGTTTTTCGATCTTCTTCAAGTACGTCATCCTGGGGACGAGCGTGTTGATCGTACTGTTCTCGCTCCAATCGAATGAGCTGAACGCCGGCGGCCGGAAGTTGGGAGAATACTATTCCTTGCTTGCCGCACTGGCGTTGGGCATGGTGCTGATGACGGGAGCCAGTAACCTGCTCATGATGTACCTTTCGCTGGAGCTCACGAGTATCAGTTCCTACATTCTTGCCGGATACACGAAGGAAGCTGAAGATTCAAGCGAAGCATCCTTAAAGTATGTCATCTACGGGGCGCTTTCATCGGGAATGATGTTGTACGGTATCTCGATCCTCTACGGATTAACCGGCTCGGTCGACATTTACGGGGTTAACCAGGCGCTCGCCACCGGCGACGTCAATCCCGTTGCATTGGTGATTGCCGGGATTCTGATGATAGCAGGATTTGGCTATAAGATCTCAGTTGTGCCGTTCCATTTCTGGACGCCGGACGTGTACCAGGGAGCCCCAATCACGGTAACGGCATTCCTCTCGGTAGCATCCAAGGCTGCGGGTTTTGCCATGTTGATCCGGTTCTTCAAGGTATCATTTCTCGATCCCACCGCCGGCACCCTCTCGCTGGGCTCCTGGACGTCATTTCCTGACTTTGAATGGAACCAGGTCCTTGCCATTGTCTCCGTGCTCACCATGACGCTCGGCAACCTCGTGGCGGTCTGGCAAAACAATCTCAAGCGCCTGCTCGCGTACTCGAGCATCGCCCACGCGGGGTATATGCTGCTCGGTGTTGTTGTTCTGAGCAACGAAGGGGTTGCGGCGGTGTTGATATACTTCGTGGTGTATCTCTTTATGAATCTTGGTGCGTTCTATATAGTGATGATCGTTGCCGACCGGATCGGCAGCGAAGATATCGATGCCTACAAGGGTCTGGGATATCGCTCGCCGCTGATCGGCGTCGCGATGACGATTTTCCTGCTCTCACTGACAGGGATACCGCCGACGGCGGGATTTGTCGGCAAGCTTTATATTTTTGCAGCGGTGATTAATGCAAAGTGGTTCTGGCTCGCGATCGTCGGGGCCCTCAACAGCGTTGTCTCGCTGTATTATTATGTTCGCATCCTGCGCAACATGTTCCTCAGGCAGCCGGAAGGCGCGAGCGATGCGATCAGCCTTCCTCCGTTTCAACTTTCGGTGCTTCTCTTTCTTCTCATTCCCACTATCATCCTTGGGCTCTATTTTACGCCGCTCGTCGAATTCGCACAGGCGTCCGTGGCAATGTTCGGGGTACACTAGCATCGCTGCTCGTAGCTTTTCTTCCAGTGACTAAGAAACAACAACTTGATGCGCTCGGCTCTCCCGGCAGGGGAATCAATATCCTCGTCGTCGAAGACGAGAAACATCTTGCAGAGTCCGTCGCTCGAAGACTGCAGGAAGAAGGTTATGCCGTCGATGTCTCGTACGACGGAGAGGAGGGCCTGGAGCTCGCACGCACAAGGAAGTATCACCTTATTATTCTCGATCTGTTGCTTCCGCGGAAAGACGGCATGGAGGTGCTCCGCGAGATCCGGCGCAATAAAGTCTCGAGCATGGTGATCGTCCTTACCGCCAAGAGTGCAATTGAAGATCGCGTGGAAGGATTGCAAACGGGGGCCGACGATTACCTCTCGAAGCCGTTTGCCTTCGCCGAGCTGATGGCACGCGTGGAAACCCTATTACGCCGGCACGGCGTGAACCAAAACACGATCCTGCGTGTGGCCGATCTTGAATTGGATATCATCACCCGCACAGTGCGGAGGGCGACAAAACATATTCATCTCACCGCGAAGGAGTACCTGCTGCTCGAGCTCCTCATGAGGAACAAAAACCGAATCATCACCCGACGGGCAATCGCAGAGCAAGTGTGGGGGTATTCATTCGAGACCGGCACCAACGTTGTCGACGTGTACGTGAACTATCTCCGGAAGGCTATCGACGAAGGCTTTCCGAAGCGGCTGATTCACACTGTGCGGGGTGTGGGGTTCATCCTGAAAGAGGACTAGGTGTTCCGATCCATCCGGTTTCGTCTCGCGCTCTCCTATACCGTTCTTGTCGCGCTAACGTTCCTCCTGATCTCATGGGCTATCTATGAGTACATCAGTACCTCGCTGTCGACGGAGCTCGATCAGTCCATCATGAAGGAGCTGGATTGGGTGAACAGCCGGTACCAAAAGCGCCTGAGCCGTGCGGAGGCCGCACGAGTGACGCGTGAAGATTTCTTCGAGCACTCCTCATTTTTTCCATTCAAGGAATACGTCGAAGTATGGGATGGATCCGACAGCATTTTTTATCGCTCGCTCAATCTTGCCGGGGATACGCTGGCTCACTTTGCGACCATCCCCCCCATGGACGGGCGGACGCTTGAAACCGTGACGTGGTTCCGCAATCATGTTATCCGTCTTGCGGCGAGCAAGACCTCCACCGCCACTACCCTGGTCGCCATGCCGACGGAGTCCGTTACCGAACCCGTGCAGCAGCTGCTGCGTATTCTCCTGTGGCTCGGTCCGGTCGTGATCGTAGTCGGCATACTCATGGGAGCATATCTTGCAAAGAAGTCATTCTCGAAAATTAACCAGGTGGTGGAGACCGCGAAGCGCATTACCGCCGATCGACTGCATGATCGCATCCCGGAACACAATGCAAAGGACGAAATCGGCAAAATCATCTCCACGTTTAACGAAATGATCTCGCGGCTCGATATTTCATTCGAACAGGTCCGCCAGTTTTCCGGTGATGCCTCGCACGAGCTCAGAACCCCGCTGTCGGTCATGCGTTCGCAACTTGAGACCGCACTGTACGCCGCAACGGCTCCAAACGAGCTGAGATCCATCGCCGCGAATTGCCTCGATGAGACGATACGCA
>DASYTP010000188.1:0-4871 GCA_036002145.1 Bacteroidota bacterium
GTCCAGGGGTGAGAGCTCTGATTGCAGTAACTTCCCGAACACAACGATGAGGACAAGCGACAGTGCGATGATCCCCGACGCCCACCAGCGGTGCTTCATAAATCGCGCGAGGAGGTTGCCGTACAAGAGATTCATCTTTTCGAAATACGGTTCGGTTAATTCGTAGAATGGCGTGTGCTTGCGGTTCTTCCTGATCATCCGTGCATTCAGCATGGGCGTGAGTGAAAGAGATACAAATGCCGAAATAAGCACGGCTCCCGCAATGACGACGCCAAACTCACGGAACAGCCGGCCGACAAATCCTTCGAGGAAAATGATGGGCAGGAACACCGCAGCCAGCGTTATCGATGTGGAGATCACGGCAAAGAATATTTCCCTCGAACCGGCGAATGCCGCCTCCGTGGGAGACAGTCCTTCCTCCACTTTCTTGAAGATGTTCTCGGTCACCACGATGCCGTCGTCCACCACAAGGCCCGTTGCGAGAACGATGGCGAGCAACGTGAGGATGTTGATGGAGAACCCCAGAAGATACATGATGAAAAAAGCTCCCACGAGAGACACGGGGATATCGATGAGCGGGCGGAACGCGATCATCCAGTCTCGGAAGAAGACGTAAATGATGAGGATGACGAGAAGCACGGCTACGAGAATCGTTGCCTGCACTTCTTCCACCGATTGTTTAACGAAGCGCGTGTTATCGATGGCGACGTCGATCTTGAAATCAGCCGGGAGCTCCTTCTTGATCTGTTCGAACCGTCTGTAAAACTCGTCGGCAATGTCGATGTAGTTGCTTCCCGGCTGCGGGATAATTCCCACAGCGATCATCGGCGAGCCGGATTGTTTCAGGACGGTTTCTTCATTCTCCGGACCAAGATTCGCAAACCCCACATCGCCGAAGCGCACCGTATTATTGTTATCCGCCTTCACGATGAGATTATTGAACTCCTCAACCGTCCGCAATCGTCCCTTGGTGTTGACAATGAGCTCGGTTTGATTTCCGACGATCTTGCCGGAGGGAAGATCCACGTTTTCCCGGTTCAAGGCCGTCCTGACATCGAGGGGAGTCAGTCCATACGCGGCGAGCTTGGTGGGATCCATCCAGAGGCGCATCGCGTACCGCTTTTGTCCCCAAATTTGCGTGGAACTGACGCCCGGAATTGTCTGAAGGTTTTGTGCAACGACATTTTCGGCAAAGTCGCTCACCTCCAGGTGGTTCCTCGTGTTGCTCTGGATGGTGAGAGAGATGATGGCGTCCGAGCTTGCGTCGGCTTTCGTGACCACGGGGGGTGCGTCAATATCTTGCGGAAGCGACCGCGCCGCGCCGGAGACTTTGTCACGCACATCATTCGCCGCGGCTTCAAGGTTTGCATCGAGATTGAACTCCACCGTGATATTGCTGGCGCCCTGACTGCTGCTCGATGAGATGATGCGCACACCGGGAATACCGTTGAGCGCTTTTTCAAGCGGCTCCGTAATCTGCGATTCCACGACGCTTGCGTTCGCGCCGGCATAATTCGTGCGCACGCTGATGATGGGAGGATCGATGGCGGGATACTCGCGCACTCCGAGAAGCCTGAAGCTGATGACGCCGAAGAGCGTGATAACAAGCGACATGACGATCGCGAGTACCGGGCGTTTAATACTAATCGATGCTAGGCTCATCGAGGCTACCTGATGACTACATTCACCGGGACTCCCGGACGCAACTGCATGATCCCCGTCGTGATGATCGTATCGCCCGCAGAAAGACCGCTGACGATTTGCACGTTGCTCGCCGTGCGTATCCCTGTTTTTACGGGAACTGACGCAACGACGCCGTTTTTCCGGACGAGTACCGTTTGACCTCGAAAGACCGGGATCACCGCCTGACTCGGAACCATCAACGCATCGGTGATTTGCTTCAGTCGTAGTTCGATCTCGACATAGACACCCGGGAATATTTTTTCCGATGTATTGTCGCAGAGCGCGCGGAGTTGTAATGTTCCCATCGCCGGATCGATTTTCGGCTCGATGGCATACACTTTCCCCGTGAACCGGAGATCCGTCTCATCATTGCTCAATTGTACGGGATCACCGATGGCGACTTTGCCCGCATATTTTTCGGGTATCGCAAAATCCACTTTCACCGGGTTGATTTTCTGAATCGACGCTATATGCGTTGCCTGGGTGACAAAACCTCCCTGGCTCACATACCTCAGTCCGATTCTCCCATCGAACGGAGAGCGAATTTCCCTCTTCCGGATCAATGCGATCAAATTGTCCCTGTCGGCATTCAACGTGTTCAGTTGGTTGAGTGAAATATCGTATTGCTCATTACTGATAAGACTTTTGTCGTACAATTGTTTTTGACGCCGCTCCTGTTCGGATGCAAGTTGAATCTGTAATTCCGTTTTCCTCAACTGCGCCTGAAGGTCGTCGTCATTGATCTTTGCGAGCAAATCGCCTTTCCTGACATGACTGCCTTCAGTGAACGAAATATTCTCAACGCGGCCGGCAGCCTCGGCAAATAAATCAACCGATTCCGACGCGAGAACGGTTCCGGACGAGCGAACGATATTATCCAGTGGCTGTGGCTGCACCACCACCCCGTTCACCTCCATTGGTGATGCTGAGCCGGCAGCCCTGGTTGGGGTATCTTTACTTTTCGAACCGCAGGATGAAATCATCAGCCAGCAGCTGATACAGCAAAAAAGCAGCAAAAAGTGAAACTTTAGGGGCATAGAATTGGAATTGTATTGTAAATATGGATAAAGGTTCAGTTATAAACAACACCGAAGTACGCGGAATGGTTGCGAAACTTAGATTATCCCTGCATGGGAACGGCCTCAGATTGAGTAAGCATTATTTGAAACGCCGAATCATTTACCTGCCACATTCTTGAACAGGATTTTTATGTTTTGCAGGATTGACAGGATGTTTGGAGGGCTGGACTAGTTTCTTGTTGTAGACTCTCTTGAATTCCAGGCCTGTGCCGCCAAAGTTAATGAGCAGGAAATCTACCCTGCGGGTGCCAATGTGTTTCTCGCGATATGATATCTCCATCTCTTTCTCCCGGTCGAAGGAAAGCCCTTGAAAAGCAAATTCTAACGCCAACGCGCGCTGGTAGATGACTTCCTGAAATCCATTTCCGAGCGTATTGTGCACCTGCATTGCGCAGCCAATAATTTTATGAGTTAGTTCATTGATGTTGTTCATATTGCCTCCCGGTAACAGTCTTTAACACGATTCTCTAGATTTCAAGATTTGCACGATGTCCTACCAATGTTTGTGCAGCCTTGACGTCGACTTTTTCTTAATCATGTCCATCATGGTAATCCTCTTGATCCTGTTCAGAATTCCATTGCTACTTTATTCCTCGCTTCTTCTTCTCAATCAACACTTGCGCATCAACAGGCGCCGCACAGATTGCGCAGACGTAGCGACGGAGGGTCTCATTATAATCGGGCTCCCGGAGCTGTTTACAGTTCGGGCATCGGATGATAATCGGTTTATCGTCTTTGAGTTTGGCCATTTCAATTTCACTCCTTCACGCTGCCTGCCATCAATCCGCTGATGTAATATTTCTGTAATGCAAGGAAGATGATCATGACAGGTAGAATCGTTATGACTGAACCGGCCATCATGAGTTCCGTGTCCTGCACGTGCTCGCCGCTCAGGTTCGCGAGAGCGACTGGCAGCGTGTACATTGAATCGTCGGTCATGACGATCAGGGGCCAGAAGAAATCGTTCCACGTCGCCATAAACGTGAAAATTGCGAGGGTGATGAGGATGGGCTTGCACAAGGGCATAATGATCGACCGGTAGATCCTGAAATCGCTCGCCCCATCGATGCGCGCGGCTTCAATAACGCTGTCGGGGATGGAGAGAGCGAACTGGCGGATCAGGAAAATGCCGTAGATCGTCGCCATGCCGGTGACGATAACGCCCATGTACGTGTTGATGAGCCCCACTTTATTCAACATCAGGAACAACGGCAGCGTCGTCACCTGGGCGGGGATGACCATCTCCGCGACAAGCAGCCTGAAGATCCGGTTTCTCCCCGGGAACCGATACTTCGCGAATGCGTAGCCTGCCATTGAATTAAAGAAAAGCGACACGAGCGTTACTGCCGAGCTCACGATCAGACTGTTGAGAACATACCGCAATATCTGGAGGCGGGTGACGAGTGTGATGTAGTGTTCAAAAGTGACCCGGCTTGGTAAGAATTTCGGAGGATAGGCGCTCGCCTCTCCGCCGGGCATGAGGGATGCTGAGAGCATCCAGAGCCCCGGGGTCACGGTAACGACAGCGACAACAACGGCGACCGCGAGAAGCAGAATTTTCCCGGGATGTCTCCTCATATCCCGCTCCGCTGTTGCAGCTTCGATTGGACAAGTGATCCGGCAAGGATGATCCCGAACAGCACGAACGCAATCGCCGCAGAGTATCCCATGTTCCACCACCGGAACCCTTGCTGATACATGAGCAGGACGATACTGAGCGTGCTGTTGACGGGTCCTCCCTGCGTCATTACGTAAGGCTCGGCAAACAACTGGAAATTATTAATCATGGTAATGACGCTGACAAAGAGAGTTGTCGGCATGAGCATCGGGAGGGTAATATCCCGGAATTGCAGCCACGCGCCGGCGCCGTCGATGCGAGCCGCCTCGTAAAGCTCGGAGGGGATGTTCTGAAGGCCGGCGACAAAGATGATCATGTTGTAACCGAACCCCTTCCAGATCGACATGAGGATGATCGCGGGCATTGCCCATGCCGGGTCTCCGAGCCAGTCGACCGGGTTAATTCCGACGAAGCCGAGGAAATAATTCAGCAATCCAAACCGCGGATGATACATGAACCGCCACACGACCGCAACCGCGACGAGCGTCGTC
>DASYTP010000189.1:0-3649 GCA_036002145.1 Bacteroidota bacterium
GAAGGGCAAGATCTTCATCGACAATTTCAGATTCGAATCGATAGACGACGATGCAGCCAGGATTGCCCGAGCGGATGTCGATGCCTCTTCCATGAGCAAAGGGGGTGAGCCGACGATCGACGAGAAAGGGACATTTCTCGCCAACTGGAGAGGAACAAACGAGCAAGAATGGCTTTCCATCAACTTCAATTATCTAAAAGAAATCGGCGGACTCGTTATCGATTGGGATTCGATCGACTACGCAAGCTCGTATGAGGTACAGCTTTCCGATGACGGCAAGGATTGGGCAAGCGTGTATACCGTCGCCAACGGCAATGGCGGACGGGATTACATCTATCTTCCGGAGAAGGATGCAAGAGTCTTAAGAATCAATTTCACCGGAAGCAGGAACGGCAAAGGATACCGCATCGCGCGCCTGGAAGTGAAGGGTCCGGAATTTTCCTCCAGCGCTAATGATTTTTTTGCGGCAATCGCCGGAGAATCTCCTAAAGGACTCTTTCCAAAATATTTCTTGAAGCAGCAATGTTATTGGACCATTGTCGGGACGAGCGGCGATACGAAGGAGGCGTTGATCAATGAACTGGGGACAATCGAAGTCGACAAGCTTCGGTTTTCACTGGAGCCCTTCCTGTTTGTCGGCAACAAGCTCGTGACGTGGAATGACGTGTCGACGGAGCCGTCTCTCGAAAACCGATACCTCCCGATTCCCTCCGTGAAATGGAAGTCCGGCGGCATGGAGCTGACCGTCCGGGCATTCTCCGCGGGAGTGGCAGGGAACTCGGCATTGATCGCAACCTACACAATCGAGAACAAAGGCAGCACACCGTCGAAGGGGAGGCTGTTCATCGCCCTACGGCCGTTCCAGGTTAATCCCCCGTGGCAATGGCTCAATAACCCCGGCGGCGCGGCGCGCATCGACAGCATCCGTTATGAAAACGGGTTCATCCACGTACAGGACAAAACGGTGATCCCGATTTCTCAGCCCGCAGCGTTCGGTGCGACAAATTTCGACAGCGGCGATATCGTCGAGTATCTTCAGAATGGAGCGATGCCATCCTCGCAAAATGCTCGCGACGCGAATGGATTTGCTTCCGGAGCTTTGAAGTACGATTTCGATGTTCCCTCAGGCGCCTCAAGAGAATTTCACATCGTCGTTCCATTCCATGCGTGGAACGGATCTCCGACGCCGAATATGGGAGACGGCGCCGACATCTACGTGAATCTCGCGCACTCAGCCACCGTGCAATTCTGGGAATCGAAGCTCGATAAAGTTCACATCACGCTCCCGGAGAGTGCGCAACCTGTCATCAACACGGTGAAATCAAATCTCGCCTGGATTTTTATCAACCGGGACGGACCGGGGATCCAGCCCGGATCGAGGAGCTACGAGCGCTCGTGGATCCGCGACGGCTCGCTCACCTCGACTGCGCTCCTCGAGCTGGGCGTGAAGAATGAAGTAAAACAGTATATCGATTGGTACTCCGGATACCAGCTACCCGGCGGCAAGATTCCCTGTGTAGTCGACGGGCGCGGGGCCGACCCCACCGCCGAGCACGATAGTCACGGCGAATATATTTATGCAGTCATGCAATACTATAACTTCACGGGAGACACGGTTTGGTTGCGGACAAAATTTGAACATGTGGTGAAGACTGTGCGGTACATCCAGTCTCTGCGCGCCGAGCGGAAATCGGATGTGTACAAACATGGTACGCCCGAACAACGCGCCTGCTATGGACTCGTTCCGGAATCGATAAGCCACGAAGGCTATTCCGCGAAACCAATGCATTCGTACTGGGACGACTTCTTCATTCTCCGCGGCTTAAAGGATGCCGCATCCATCGCCGGAATTCTGGGGGAGCAAAAACTCGCCGGTGAGTTTGCCGCCGAGCGTGACGACTTCCGGAAGGATTTGTATGCGTCGATGCGAATTGCGATGAGCAATAAGAACGTGGATTACATCCCCGGGTGCGTTGAGCTTGGCGATTTTGATGCAACTTCGACGACCATCGGAATTCATCCGGCAAACGAGCTCGGTAATCCCGCCCGGGGTCAGGCCGGTATCCCGGAGCCGCAGCTCCACAACACCTTCGAAAAGTACTACGATTATTTTACGGAAAGGAAGGACGGCAAGATTGCATGGGAAGCTTACACGCCGTACGAAAACCGCGTCATCGGTTCGTTCGTGTTTCTGGATCAGAAGGAGCGTGCGCACGAAGCGTTGAATTTCTTCATGAAGGACAGGAGGCCGTCCGCCTGGAACCAGTGGGCGGAGGTCGTGCACCGGGATCCGGCAGCGCCAAAGTTTATCGGCGATATGCCTCACACGTGGTGCGGGTCCGATTTCATTCGTTCGGTCCGTGCAATGTTTGTGTACGAACGGGAAGACGACACGTCCCTCGTTGTCGGCGCCGGCCTCGCCGACGCTTGGGTGAACGATACCGCGGGCATCCATGTACGCAACCTGCCGACGTATTATGGAGATATCAGTTATGATGTGATGGCCGCGGCGAATAAAGTTTCGGTGGTCCTGCGCGGCGACGTGCGCGTACCCCCCGGCAGGATTATTCTGAAGTCTCCGCTATCGAAGAAGTTTACAGGTGCAACGATTGACCGAAAGAGACTCCGCAAAGTGAACGGAAAAGAAATTGTTATTCACCGTTTGCCCGCGCTGATTGAACTTACATACTGAAGATAATCTCATGCGAAAGAGAATTTCTCTCAACGGCACGTGGCAGCTTCAGCCAACGGGCGACGAAAGTATGCCCACGGCATGGAGCCATTCCATTCCCGTTCCGGCGCTTGTCGATGTTTCAAATCCGGGGTACGACTGGAGGAACATCGGATTTCATTGGTACAGGTGTACCTTTAATGTTGAAGCCGGGAACACCCTGGCATTCCTTGTCATCGAACAGGCGATGTTCGGCACGGAAGTCTGGCTGAACGGCAAATACCTCGGCGGTGATATCGCCTGCTATACATCCCAGGAATACGATATCCGCGCGGCGATGAATGTCGGGAAGACGAACGAGCTCATCATTCGTGTCGGGCAACGTGCAAATCTTCCTTCCCACAGCGCAGTCGGTAACGACCAGGAACGAACAACGTGGATCCCCGGCATCTGGGGGGATGTCTATCTCGAACTTACCGGAAATCCTCGCATCAAGCTCGTTCAGACGATACCAGATATCAGCGCCGGTTCGGTGAGAGTCAAACTATGGATAGAGAACCGGTCGGATGGGGATGCAGCGGTGCAGGGGAGAATAGGAGCAAGGGAGAGGCGTAGCGGAGAGAGTGCAGGAGAATCCATTTCATTCGATGCAGAAGTCCCAGCGCACGCCATCAGAACGGTGGAAACGGAATTACATCTCTCCAGTCCGAAATTATGGTCACTAGAAAATCCATTTCTCTACGACCTTGAATCCTGCATCCTGAATCATGGTTTGGTAACCGATCTGCTTCACACGACATTCGGCATGCGAGAGTTCAAGATTGTCGGCCCGGATTTCTACTTCAACAATCAGCGTATTGTTCTGAGAGGTGGTAACATCGCTTTCCATCGCTTCCTTTCAGATCCGGACAGAAAACTCCTGCCGTGGAATGCTGATTGGATCAGGAACGTCCTCATCGATATTCCGAAAGCACACAA
>DASYTP010000190.1:0-2256 GCA_036002145.1 Bacteroidota bacterium
CGAGGAACAGCGGAATTCCATACCTTGAGGCGATCGTTTTCGTTTGCCGAATGTTTTCCATGGAAACCGGCTGTCCTCCCCCCGCATTATTCGTCACCGTAAGCATGATCAGCGGGATGCGCTCCTTGCCTTTTTCCCTGATGAACCGTTCGAGTGCCTCGATATTCATATTGCCCTTGAAATCGGCGACTGCGGTCGGATCCTTGCCTTCAGGGGTGAGCAGATCGATGGCCTCCGCGCCGGAGGACTCAACATTTGCCCGGGTCGTATCGAAGTGAGTGTTGTTCGGAATATACTTTCCGGGCCCTCCGACGAGGGTGAAGAGGATCTTCTCTGCGGCCCTCCCCTGGTGAGTGGGGATGATGTACTTCAAGCCAGTGAGCTCTTTCGCAATCTTTTCAAATCGAAAAAAACTCGTGGCACCGGCATAAGACTCATCGCCGCGCATCATGCCGGACCATTGTTCGGCGCTCATGGCGGATGTGCCGCTGTCGGTCAGTAGGTCGATCAGCACATGTTCAGCCCGGATAAGGAATGGATTATACCCGGCATCGCGGAGGATTACCTCGCGCTGGATAATCGTGGTAAATCGTATCGGTTCCACGGTCTTAATCTTGAACGGCTCGATAATCGTATTCATCATTCTAACGTATTGTTAGTTCAACTATTCGCTATCGTACGAGACAAGCGAAAAAACATCATGCCCCCTGAGTTTGTCTCGTCCATTGAGAAAGGAAAGCTCAATAAGGAAGGCTACGCCGACAATCGATCCTCGAAGTTGTTCTACCAGCTTGCACGCTGCCAGTGCGGTGCCACCGGTGGCGAGCAAATCATCGACGATCAATACACGCTCACCGCCGGCGATGGCATCGACGTGGATCTCCAACGCGTCCTTCCCGTACTCCAATTGATACTCCTCGCGCAAGGTTTTCCAGGGAAGTTTCTTCGGTTTGCGTATCGGAACAAATCCGGCATGAAGCTTGTAGGCGAGGACGCTGCCGAAGATGAATCCGCGCGATTCGATTCCCACGATCTTGTCGATGTGTTGCCGGCTGTAGTGGTTTTGAAGCCTTTCGATTGCTTCCGCAAATGCCCGACGATCTTGAAGGAGAGTCGTGATGTCCCGGAAGACTATCCCCTTCTTGGGGAAATCAGGAACGTTTCGAATGTGCTTCTGAAGGTCCTCCCCCCTCACCATTCCAACTTATCCTTATTCAGGAATGATTCAATTCCTTTTTTGAAATCGTCCGTCTTCCGGGTCAGGGCATTGATGTTCGCCGCGTACTCGAGCGAGTTGTTCATATCCATTTCATTGAAACGGGAGAACAAGTCTTTGGTAAGCAAAATCGACGATGCGCTCGTCGTTTTCGAGAGATTTTCGGCGAATGCATATACCGTCGACAGGAGGACTGGATCTTCGACGATTTCCGTAACCAATCCACGCTCCCTGGCCGTGGGAGCGTCGAGCGTCTCGCCTTTCAGAACGAATTCTTTTGCCCTTCCCTCCCCCATCCGCTTTATCAGGAACACCAGGATCAACGCCGGTAAGAAGCCCAGGCGAACCTCCGGAGCGCCGATTTTCGCCTTCGTACGCGCGGCGAAAACAAAATCACATGCCGCCACCATGCCGCAGCCGCCGCCGACTGCGGGCCCGTTGACCGCGGCAATAACCGGTTTCTTGAGTTTGTAGATGGCTTGGAGAAGTCTCAGGAGATTCCGGGCATCCTCGAGATTTTCACCGTGTCCGAGTTGCGCGCACTTCTTGAGGTACTCGAGGTCCATGCCTCCACAAAACGCCGGGCCGCTCCCCGTCAAGACGACAACGCGTGCATCGCTCGCCCGGTTTGCGACGCTGAAGGCGTCGAGCAGCTCTTTGATCATCACGTCGTCCAATGCATTCCGTCGCTCGGGGCGATCTAACGTGATAGTTGCGATGCGATTATTGAGCGTGTAGGTAAGGGACGAATAATCCATGGGTGTCAAAATAAGAAACTTCTTCTCAAATCTCAAATGCCCGGATAGCGTATCAGTTTGAATCAGAGAACCAAAATATGAGTGATCATGCACACGTTAACCCCTCCTATAGAGGATGTCCTAAACGGGGATTTTGTCATTCTGAGGTTGCCTAGTTGACTTTGTCACCAATCTTCACGTTCTTTGACATTATTTCATGCCGCGCGAGCTGTAGCAGTCAACTCCGTGTGATGCCTCCAAGTGCTCGTCCCTGAGGTTTGCTTCGTTGGTTGTGCATCGTCA
>DASYTP010000191.1:0-4268 GCA_036002145.1 Bacteroidota bacterium
GAGCTTGCGGGGGGTTACTTTCTTGCCGAGCGTAGAGGCGGCCCGTTCCGCCTGTCCCGTATTAATATCCGCAAGGACAATCTTCTGTACACCTGGTGAATTCGAGAAGTCGTATGCCGCCGCACTTCCCATCATCCCCGCACCGATCACCAAGACTTTCATTTTTTAACTTCTAACTTTATTATCCGTCTGTACGCTAATTCCTGCCTACTTCCCACTGCCTACTTCCATACTCACCATCTCACCTACTCAACTACTATCGTACTAACCTACTAACATACCAACATACTGCTTCACTTCCGTATCTCTCCCGTCTCCATACTCCAAAAAAGCAGATCAAGCTCATCCATTGAGATGCCGGTTCGACGTGCAAACGTAAGAAATTTTTCCTCGATAGCCAAATACCGCTTTGGTGTCAGGGTTTTCGGAAGCGTGCGGAGGACGCCCGTCCGGAGGAGATTCCTGAGAATGTGTCTGTCGAGAATGGCCAGGTTCTCATGTCCAACATTGCGAAGGAAGTGAGACGCTTCTTTCCAGCCGAGTCCCCTAACGTTCCTCACGAGCCATTCGCGGAGATCTTTCGCCGGGGTGCCATTGAGCACATGCATTTCGATCTCCGGGTAGTGCGGCTTGAGCTCGAGCAGGTTTTTCGTTTTCGTCCTATGAAAGCGTATGTAAAACTCCTTTTGATGAAGCAACGGCTCGGGATCGACGTCAGCGTTCAGAAAATCGTGTTGGCGGAGGAGCCGGACAGCTTTTTCGGCATTCACGGCGCTCGACTGTGGGGTGAGGAGGCAATAGACCAGCTCATAAAAATATTCTGATGGATGCACCTGTTTGAATTCAGCCAGCCGTAATCGGATCGCGCTGCGTTTCAGATCGAACAATTCCTGCAGCGCATCGATGGAAAGTCCCGGGCGTTTTTTGGTCATTCGAGAGATAAGCTCACCATCGTATTCGTCGATCGCGTTTGTATTGAAAGCAGGCCTTCCTGCTCGAGCCGTTGAACGAGATTCAGGAGCCAGGGCCGGTCGGTCTTCCTGAACCCGTGCTTAACGGACTTTCCGAGATCTATTAATGAGATCGATCCACCGGATTTCAGAGTTCTCAATCTTTGTATGATCTTTCCACGCCAGATGCGGCGGGGTATTCCATCGTACGAAGGTTCTGGAACCCGGAACGGCTTGCTGCTTCCTCTGCTGAAGACTCCTCCGCCAAGATGGCTTGATCCACAACTGGCCCGCACCGGGCATAATGAGCACAATGGTTTCCGTGCGATACAGATCGTGGCGCCAAGGTCCATCAATGCCTGGTTCCACGCATACGCGCGGCGGGGAAGTAGGCGGTCGGCTAATGTCCAGATTTCCTTTTCGTCTCTCACCTCGGCAGGATTCCGCATTTTCCAGATAAGGCGCGAGAGAACACGGCGGACGTTCACATCCACGACCGGAACCCTTCTACGGAATGCAAAACAGCTGAGGGCGTATGCGGTGTAAGGGCCGACACCGGGCAACGACAGCAATCGGTTGAGGTCGGTGGGAAGTATCGCATCATGGTCATTCACGACGGATTGAGCCAACCTGCGGAGTCGCACCGCCCTGTTGTTATATCCCATTCCCTGCCAGGCGCGAATGACGCCCGCGTTGGAAGAACGCGCAAGCGCTCGCATCGTCGGAAATATCTTGAGGAAGAGCGGAAGCTTTTCCTGCACGCGGGCTACCTGCGTCTGTTGCAGCATGACTTCGGAGACGAGGATCTCGTACGGGTCAGTCGTTGACCGCCACTGCAGGTCGCGCCGGTGTCTCCCGTACCATCTCAGGATGCCCGTGTGAAGTTCGTTAACCTTCCCGGGAGCCAACGCTATCATATTCAACTATCAACCTGTCCACAACGTCGCGGTTCCCTTCGAGAATATCGTACGTGCGCAATTCCAGTACAGGCACCCATTCATACGATTCGAATACATGGTTCACAATTTCTCCCCTATGCCGCGTAACCTTATAATAGAGGACATCGAAAGCTCCACTGTCTGCGTATGTATAGTGCTGCCGGTGATAGAGATCTCCATGTTCCGCGTGAATCCCTAATTCTTCGTTCAGTTCCCGCCGGAGGCACTCTTCCGGACTTTCCCCGTCTTCGACTTTGCCGCCGGGGAATTCCCACTTGAGCGGGTATCGTGCCGTGCGCTTTCTCTGACAAAGCAATACTTTTTCGTCATTGACGATGATGCCGACGGCAACTTCTTTCATGGAGAAAAGATAGGCAAAGGGGAAGGGAAATACAAAGAAGAGGTTATACGTTATTCGTTAACCGACTGCGCACAACCACCACCCCGAATCCGAATGAGCACTGTAGACTACGAAGTTTCACCGGCGAACTAACCACTACGAACTGTCAACTACGAACTGTCAGCAGTCAACTACGAACCACCCTTTAGCATTTTTCCTTTCTTCTGCGTAAATTAACTCGCAATCATTTTACCAGACCACCCATGGCACATGTTACCAATCCCCGGGCTGAAGAACTATTAGATAAAGAATTCAAGTGCCTCAACGCCGGCTTCGTGCGGCTGATCGACTATATGGGCGGAGATGAGTCGATCGTGCAGGCGGCGCGGGTCTCGTACGGGAAAGGAACGAAGACCGTCAATGAAGACCGGGGGCTTATCCGGTATTTACTCCGTCACATGCACACCACGCCGTTCGAGATGGTCGAGTTGAAATTTCATGTGAAACTGCCGATTTTTGTCGCGAGGCAGTGGATCCGCCACAGGACCGCGAACGTCAATGAGTATTCGGGACGTTATTCCGTGATGAAGGATGAGTTTTACGTGCCGGAGCATGAGGCGATTCATTTTCAAAGTTTGAAAAACAAGCAGGGACGGCGACAGGAAGAGGTTCCCGTGGAGCTCCGGGAGAAGGTATTGGAGATTTTGAGCTCGTCGCAGGATAAACTCTACGGCGAGTACGAAAAAATGCTCGAAGAGGACATCGCCCGCGAGCTCGCGCGCATTAATCTGCCGCTTTCTCTGTACACCGAGTGGTATTGGAAGATCGATCTGCATAACCTCTTTCATTTTCTACGGCTGCGGATGGACGCACACGCGCAGTACGAGATCCGCGTCTACGGCGAGGCGATGGGGGAGATCACCAAAAGCGTTGCACCGATGGCGTGGGAAGCGTTCGAGGATTATGTGTTGAAGAGCGAGAAATTTTCCCGGCTTGAGTTATCGGTGATCGCCGAGCATCTCCAGACAGAGTGCATCACGAAAGAGAATTTGGAGTCCAGGGGATTCGGAAAGCGTGAAGCAGAGGAGTTTTTGGAGAAATTGCGCGATTTGGAAGAAAGATCCCCGATTAACAAAGAGAACCAGGGATAGAACTCCGACTTCTTACCCTGTTCATGCGGAGATAGAAGTCGGAGTTCTTGCCGCGCGAACCTTGTGGCACTCACCCTCCCCCTTGATTCAATGATTCATCGACCTTCGCTTCCCCAAAGATCAACGACTTGTACCGCTGATACATGTACGATGCTGCAAGCAGTATTATCCCGAGTCCGATG
Organism: Bacteroidota bacterium; assembly: GCA_036002145.1. GTDB lineage: Bacteria > Bacteroidota > Ignavibacteria > UBA10030 > SZUA-254 > DASYTP01. Next base: position 3,562 of record DASYTP010000191.1, read on the forward strand.
AATGAGAAAATACGGTAGAGCGTCTGGAGGAAGGATAAATCGTAGACAAAAATCTTCAGGATGGAGAATCCGAACAGGATGATGGAGAGCATCCGCAATCCCCTCACGCGGCGCCAGATGCCGACAACCATGAGGACGGTCGCGTAGATCAGCCAAAGGCTCGAGAGCGATAACTGCTTGAGATTCTCAATGCTCGAAAGCTCCGGCTCAATATCGTACCCCAGGTCCCGCCGCGCTGCGAACATCTTCAGCTCAAAAATATCTCTCGTTTCACCCGTAAGCAGGCTGAGGAACAACAGTATCGAGACAAAAACATGCGCCGAATATATCGTCTGCGCCCAGGAATACTGAGCTTCGTGTTGCTTCAGCCAGACCGTATGGAAAAACGCACCTCCGATCACCATCATCACCGCGAAGACACGAACATTGAGGATCGGGTGGAAGAATTCTATCGGAGTATATGCGAATCCCCTCATAATGGCTATCACGAATGCAACACTCAGCGCGATAAATCCAGAGATCGTGATTGCACCGGAATTTGTTTTGAGTCCGATAGCGGCGAGGGGCAATGAGTAAAGGGTCCAGCAGCACAACAGCGTCATCATCTCCCGGTAGTTCATGTGCAACGATTCCGACAGGTTCATGCCGAGTGCCCGCTGCGTGAACCAGTCGTTCGTTTCAACCGTGACAAACGTGAATAGAACAGC
>DASYTP010000192.1:0-4481 GCA_036002145.1 Bacteroidota bacterium
ATCATGGGACCGAACGGCTCCGGCAAAAGCACGCTTGCGCAGGTGCTCGCAGGCCGTGAGTCGTACCAGGTCACGCAGGGCCAGGTATTGTACGAACAGAAGGACTTGCTTGCGATGGCTCCCGAGGATCGCGCGCGCGAAGGCGTCTTCATGGCATTTCAATACCCCGTCGAAATTCCCGGAATCACCAATACCTATTTCCTCAAAGCCGGACTCAACGCCGTCCGCAAACACCGGGGATTGGAGGAACTCGATGCGATGGAGTTCCTGAAGCTCGTCAAGGAGCGGGTGAAGATCATCGACATGGATGAGAGCCTGATGAATCGTCCTGTCAACCATGGGTTCTCGGGGGGCGAGAAGAAGCGCAACGAGATTTTCCAGATGGCAATCCTCGAACCGAAACTTGCCATCCTCGACGAGACGGATTCAGGCCTGGATATCGATGCTCTGCGCATGGTGGCCAAGGGCATCAACCAGCTGCGGTCGAAGGACAATGCGGTCATCCTCGTTACGCACTACCAGCGATTGCTGAACTACATCGTCCCCGACTTCGTTCATGTGCTCGTCGATGGCCGCATCGTAAAATCGGGCACGAAAGAACTCGCCCTTCAGCTTGAAGACCAGGGGTATGATTGGGTCCGGGATGATTTTGAAAAAATTATTGCGAAGGTGTAGCAGATGTCCGCAACGATGAGCCAAAAAGATTGGTACGTCTCGAACTTCAAAGCCTTTGAGAAGAGCCTCAACGGCGAAGCGTCGTCTCCACTCCATGCACTCCGCAAAGCAGCGATTGCACGGTTTGCCGAGCTTGGCTTCCCGACGACGCGCGACGAGGAGTGGAAATACACCGACGTTTCGCCCATGACGAAATCTCAATTCAGACCCGTGTTCAGCTGCAAGGCTGACGGGGTGACGCCGGACGATATTGCCTCATTCAATTTCGGCAAGCTTCATTGCCATCGGGTTGTCTTCGTCAACGGTCATTTCTCGAAGGAATTATCATCCATCGGCGAATTACCCGGCCGCGTAATAATAGGGAGCCTCGCCGATGCAGTAAAGCGCACTGATCGGAACGTGCAGCAGTATCTTACGCGGTATGCCCCGTATGAAAGCAATGCTTTCACCGCACTCAACACGGCATTTCTCCAGGATGGAGCGTTCGTCTCGGTGCCCGGCGGCGCACTCCTCGAGATCCCGGTTCATATCCTGTTCGTTTCGACCGGCATGGAGGCTGAATTCATATCGTCTCCCCGTAATCTCATCGTGGCGGAACGGAATAGTCAGGTTTCCATCATCGAGAGTCATGTAAGCCTTAGTGACAACGTATATTTTACAAACAGCGTTTCGGAAATCGTCCTCGGTGAAAATGCCGTCGTGGAGTACGACAAGTTACAGATCGAGAGCAGCCGGGCATATCACATCGGATCGACGCATATCCAGCAGGAGCGGAGCAGCAATTTTACCTCGAACGCCATTTCCCTCGGTGGCTTGCTTGTGAGGAATAACGTGAGTGTTGTGCTTGATGGTGAAGGCGCGGAGGCTACCCTGAACGGGCTGTATCTCGGAACCGGGGTGCAGCATATCGATAACCATACAACGATCGATCACGCGAAGCCGCGCTGTCCGAGCCATGAACTGTACAAGGGAATTCTCTCGGGGAAATCGAGAGGCGTGTTCAACGGGAAGATCAAGGTCAGGAAAGATGCCCAGAAGACTGACGCGAAACAGACGAACAAGAACCTCATATTGTCGGATGAGGCTTCCGTGGACACCAAGCCGCAGCTCGAAATATTTGCGAATGACGTCAAATGCACGCACGGTGCGACGATCGGGCAACTGGATGAAGAAGCCATTTTTTACCTCCGGTCCCGCGGCGTTGACGTCGACCGGGCGCGCGATCTTCTGATCTACGCGTTCGCAAGCGACGTCGTCGATCGCATCAAGGTGGAGCCCTTGCGGGATTTACTGCATGAAATGATCCATGCCCGGCTTGAGAAGGAGCGGGCAATAACTCCATAACGCACATTATCGTGGGTTGTAACATGGAACAAGTTCTCATTGGGGAAACACAAAAGATCTTCGACGTGTATGGTGTACGGGAAGACTTTCCGATCCTCAAACATTGGGTTAACGGCAAGCCGCTCGTGTATCTCGACAACGCAGCGACAAGTCAGAAGCCCCAGGTCGTCCTCGACGCGATGAACCACTACTATCTCGAAGAGAATTCCAACATTCATCGGGGCGTGCACACGCTCAGCGACAAGGCCACCCATTCGTACGAGGCGGCGCGGGTGAAAGTCCAGAAGCGGATCAATGCTTCTTCTCCAAAAGAGATTATCTTTACACGAGGCACAACGGAATCGATCAATCTTGTGGCGGCATCGTACGGACGCTCGCACGTGCGCTCCGGGGATGAAGTGTTGATAACTGCGATGGAGCATCATTCGAACATCGTTCCCTGGCAGCTTTTATGCGAGGAAAAGAATGCGACCCTTTGTGTCGTGCCGATCAATGAAAATGGTGAGTTGATTCTTGAGGAATTCCGACAGCTCCTGTCGAACAAAACAACAATTGTGGCGCTCACCCACGTCTCGAATGCCCTCGGAACGGTGAATCCGATCAAAGAGATGATCACAACCGCTCATGCGCTCGGCATTCCCGTGCTGGTCGACGGCGCCCAGGCGGTACCTCACATGAAGATCGACGTGCAGGAACTGGACTGCGATTTCTACGCGTTCTCCGCGCACAAGATGTTCGGACCAACGGGCGTCGGCATCCTCTACGGAAAGAGGCATTTGCTGGAGGCCATGCCTCCGTATCAGGGTGGTGGAGACATGATACGGTCGGTGACATTTGAGAAAACTCTCTTCAACGAGCTGCCGCATAAGTTTGAAGCCGGGACGCCGAACATCGCCGGCGGTGTCGGACTGGGGGCGACGATTGATTATCTCAACAATGTCGATATGGAAAGCCTTGCACGGCATGAACAGGAGTTACTCTCGTATGCGACCGACGCGCTTTCCGGCATCGGAGGCGTTCATATCATTGGGACGGCAAACGAGAAGGCGTCTGTAGTTTCATTTGTGATCGATAATGTGCACCCTCATGATATCGGAACGGTTCTGGACGATGACGGTATCGCAATCCGCACGGGCCATCACTGCGCACAGCCGGTGATGCAACGCTTCGGGATTCCTGCGACCGCCCGCGCCTCGTTTGCAATGTACAACACGAAGGAGGAGATCGATGCACTGGCGAAAGGAGTCCGGAAAGCCATCGGAGTGTTCAGCTGATGTCGGCGCTGCGAGAGTTGTACCAGGAAGTCATCCTCGACCACAACAGAAGCCCGCGCAATTTCCGTAAGATGGAGAATGCAAATCGTAAAGTCGAAGGGTTCAATCCGCTGTGCGGTGATCATTACACCGTCTATGTACGCCTCGAAAACGATATCATCCAGGACGTCAGCTTCGAAGGCGCCGGATGCGCAATCTCGAAGGCATCCGCCTCCGTCATGAGTTCAGTCATCAAGGGCAAGACGTCTGCGGAGGCGAAAGTATTGTTCGACGGATTTCACAAGCTCGTCACCGGATCGGCCGATGGCGCGGTGGAACTTGAGACACTCGGCAAATTGGCCGCATTTTCCGGTGTGTCCGATTTTCCGGCTCGCGTGAAGTGTGCGAGCCTCGCGTGGCACGCGTTGATGTCGGCCATCGGGTCGAAAGACGAGGTGGTGACAACCGAATAAGTCATTTTCTGGTGTTTTGTATTTGAACATTCGTATTTCGGATTTGTTTAGGATTTAGATGTTTGAATTTCGAATTTTTCCTGAGAAAGCAGGGTCACGTCATTTTCAAATTAATTTCGTTGCGAGAGATTAGTTTCGTGGTCAGGATGGGAGTGGTTGTGCCGACTTCCATCCTGTTTGTGTTGTCATCGATCCTGATTTCGTGCTACGATAATGATCCGTACGAATACGGCTCGCCGTATCCCCCGGGACATTCCGGCTCCCGTCTTGCGGATTTTCCGAACACCGTCGGAACCCGGTGGGTTTACGCCATCTTCGACAGTGTTCACCTGCAACCCGACACCGTGGGGATTACGATTATCGGCAGCCGGTACGATTCATACGGTGTCGTGACGAACACGTTGCTGTTTGAATTCGAAACCCATGGCGAGCAGGGATTTGTGGAATACCACAAGGATACTGTAAGAGTTTTCGGCGGCTGGGGATTCGGCCGGAAATATATATTCCCACTCGCCGTCGGGAAGAAGTGGGGATTCGATTATGGATCGGGGGGAGACAGCGTGAACGTCGTATCGCTGGATTCGCTCTCCGTTCCGGCGGGCAGATTTGCACAAAGCTTCCTGCTGTACGAGCGAGCGTATCAAATTGGCCCGGTCGCAAACTATTATACGAAAACGTGGTTCGTTCCGAGGATCGGCATCATAAAAATGCACACTTACGGAGGTTCATCGGGACC
>DASYTP010000193.1:0-7302 GCA_036002145.1 Bacteroidota bacterium
CTCCGCTGTTCCGCTGGGCCTATAACGACAGTCTCCGACCGCTGCCGTTTGATCCGAAGTCATCGGAAGCATTGCTGAGCGGAGAGGGATGGAAGGACACCGACGGTGATGATATTCTGGACAAACGCGGGAGGAAGTTTGCCTTCGTATTGAAGATACCATCGGGGAACAAGATGCGATCAACGATTGCATCGATCGTCCAGAACCAGCTGAGAGCGCTCAAAATCGAGGTCAAGATCGAGCAGCTCGAACGGCCGGTCTTTTGGGGCGACCTGATGGAAAAGAAATTCGACGCCTGTATCGCCGGTTTCAATGTACCCCTGCAGATGCAGCTGGAAGAATTGTGGGGGAGCGAACTCGATCGCTCTCCTTTTAACCTGGCCTCCTTCCGCAACCCGCGAGTCGCTGAAATCCTCGCCGGGGCGAAGCGCGTACGAAAAGAATCGGACCATGCTGCAGCCTGGAAGGAATTCCAGGCGATCCTCCAGGAAGAACAGCCCTGTACGTTCCTGTATTGGATGAACGATCTCGTGGCAATAAACAAGCGCGTGCAAGGCACATCCATCGGAGTACGGGGCATCGCATATGAGGCGGGTGAATGGCATGTTGTTCCCGCCCCGGCCCGTGCAAGCATTATTCCCCGTTAACACGCTGACGAATCGGGTGAAGTAGAGGTAATCTCTCATGCTTGGGCTAATAATTAAGAGGACAACGACCGCCCTCGTGCTCTTGTTCGGTCTCGTCACCATTATGTTCCTCATCCTCCATTTGTCTCCCGGCGATCCCGTCAGCGCGATGATCTCGCCGACTCTCCCGTCGGCTGTTGCCGAGAGGCTCCGTCTTGAATTCGGCCTTGACCAGACGCTGCCGGTGCAGTACGGCAGGTGGTTAAAAAACGCGCTCGCCGGCGATTTCGGAGTTTCATTCGGTCATCAACGACCCGTTGGAGAAGTGATAGCAGATGTTCTCCCCAACACCGTCATCCTTGCAACAACGGCAATCCTCCTGGAGATCATCCTCGGGATCACCTTCGGAATGTTTGCCGCCCGCCATCAAGATTCGCTGCTTGACAGAATCGTTACAAACGCCGGGCTTGCAATTTATACACTCCCGGCATTCTGGATCGGTTTTCTTCTCCTCGCGGTATTTTCGTATCAGCTCGGGATATTTCCGTCGTCGCAGATGCATTCGATCGGCATGGAGAGCGCCCCGCCATTGAGCCGGTTCCTCGACTTTGCTCGGCACCTCGTACTTCCGGCGGTGACAATCGCAATTCCCGGCACTGCCGCCGTCGCCAGATTCTTTCGCACGCACCTCACAAGCGTGCAACAGGAAGAGTATGTGACCTTTGCGCGAAGTCTTGGAATCTCCAACAAAAAAGTGTTCTTGTTCTACGAATTGCCCAACGCGATCTCGCCCGTGATCACCGTCCTGGGGCTGGAAATCGGAACGCTCCTCGCGGGGGCGGTCGTTACGGAGACGATGTTTGCATGGCCCGGCATGGGCAGACTCGTCGTTGTGGCGATTTTCTCGCGAGACTATCCGCTCGTCATGGGGTGCACGCTCGTTTCCGGTGTCATCATCATCCTTGGAAACCTTCTCGCAGACGGGCTGCATTCAATTGTGGATCCGCGGGTAAGGTTAGCAAGATGAGGGAAATCGTGAGACAGCCGAATTCAATGTTTGTTCGCGGCACAGGGGCGGTGTTGTCGCTGTTCCTGTTTTCACTACTCTCCTACTGGAAATGGAGGATTATTCTTGCGAGCTTCGAGTCGCTCGTCTTAACCCCCTCCACGATATTTGACGGGCACGCAAACTCCTCCCGCTTTCTGAGGACGGAACTCGTGGAGTATTGGATAGCAGGACTGGCATGGATAACGATTTTCATTGTTCTGACGAGAAACTTTATCCGGGTGTTCTTCAGGAATGGCCGGGCGAAAACCCCGACCGGTTCAAACTTCCACCCGGGGACCTCGGCGGTTGCCGGAAATAAGGGGTTGTATCCCGTGCTTGCTATTCTTCTCGTCGCATTGCTCGCGCCGTATCTTGTCCCATTCGATCCGGCTGCCCAGGGAGACCTGCGCATGACCAGACTTCTCAAGCCGCTCGACAAGGGTGTGATGACAGGGTTACTCCCATCAACTCAAGAAAGCAGTCGATCCGACAGTGCCATGGGTTCACTCGAACGCATGCTCGATCAAGCCGACAATGTTCTCTTGTGGCGGCAGGAGAGATTCACCCGGTGGACAGAATCCGCGACGATGGAGGGCGGCGAGGACCTGGTCCAGGTGAAGCCGTTTCTCCTTGGCACTGATGATCTGGGCAGGGATAACTTCAGCCGTCTGATTTATGGAGTGCGTATCTCCTTCCTTTGCGGGGTGACAGCGATGCTGTGTGCAGTCTTCGTCGGCTCGGTCATTGGTTTTGCTGCAGGAATTGCCGGTGGTTGGATAGATACTGTGCTCATGCGGATGACCGACCTCTTTTTGTCGATTCCTTCCATCTTTCTCGTGATCGCTCTGGTTGCTTTTTTCGGAAATTCGATCCTCCTGCTCATTCTCGTGCTTGCCGTGACAGGGTGGATGAGCGTCGCAAGAATAGTACGGGCAGAGGTATTGAGACTTCGGGAGCGCGAATTCGTCCTCGCCGCCAGGTTACTCGGACGGTCTTCCTTTCGGATCGTACGCGACCACATGATACCGAACGTACTTCCCATCATTGCCGCCGCCTCGGTCATGCAGCTTGGCAACGTGATCCTTGCGGAGGCGGCGCTCAGCTTTCTCGGTGTGGGTATCCAGCCACCCACCCCGAGCCTGGGGAACATGATCGGCGAGTCGTTCAATTATATCGACAGGGCGTGGTGGATGGGTGTATTTCCCGGGATTGCACTATCCGGGATTGTCGTATCGGTGAACTTGTTCGCGGAGCAGCTTCAGCAAAAAGCTCATGCAACCCCATGATTAATTATCGGTACCGTATCATCGAGAAACTGGGCGAAGGGGGCGGCGGCGAGATATTTCTCGCCGAAGATATCGTCGATCGCTCACGCGTCGCCCTGAAGCTCCTCTCGGGTACGGTGGCGGGTCAGATCAATGAAGATCTCTTCCGGAAAGAATTCTCGTTGCTGTCGACCCTCACTCACCCGAATCTCGTCCAAGTCTTCGATGTTGCCACCGTCATGCATTCCGACGAGGCGGGGCTGTCAGGCCGTCGCTTCTATACGATGGAATACCTCGATGCAAAAGATGCGCTGGCGTATCTCCATGACATACCTCCCGGCAAATCCAGGGCATCGCTCCTTGAGAGCGCGTTCATTCAAACACTCGGCGCGTTGGACCATATTCACCGCGAGGGAATAATTCACTTCGACGTCAAGCCTCAGAACCTCCTTGTGGTCGATGGACCGTCGCTGGACGAGATCTCGATAAAATTGACCGACTTTGGGCTCAGCGAATCGAAGTTAGAGGGGCTCGATACTCCGGTTCGCGGAACGCTGGAATACACCGCTCCGGAAATTGTGCAGGGTTTTGCGATTGACCATCGTCTTGACCTGTATTCACTCGGGGTGACCTTTTTCCATCTCTGGATGGGCCAATGTCCGTTTCGCGCCTCCAGCCCGATAGAACTTCTCAAGAAGGTGCTGAGCGAAAACCTTCCACCGGTTTCAAGGTTCCGGGAGTATCCGTCGATCCTTCCGGAATTAATCGAGGCCCTCTGCAGGAAGAAGCCGGAGGAACGACCGGGCTCTGCCCGTGATGTGATGATGAGTTTCGCTTCGACGCGCCATGAAGATCTTGTGAAGAAATGCCTGTACCTCGGACGACAGTCGAGAGCGATAGGTAGAAGAAAGGATATCGAATTCATTGAGAGCATTATTGAAGAGTCTCAGGGACCCGGGAGATCCTTCAAGGTGGTCGTGGTCTCAGGCGCTCAAGGAATTGGAAAATCATTACTCCTGAAGGAAGTTTCACGCCGGGCGCGCTCAAAAGGGATCATGGCGCTGGAATTGAACCACCACCCTGTGTCGCGTCTTCTCCGGCAGCTTCGACTGGACCTCCGTGCGGCAGGATTCCATGCGGGTCAATCAGACGAAGCATTGACCGGGGCGGCCATCGAAAACGCTGACGGGGGCGATGATACATCCCGGAGGGAGATCGACGCTCCGGAGCGAGCGGCAATCAGTGTTCGATTATTGGAGGAAGCTTCCGCCAACTGCCCTTTCGTTCTCATCATTGATGATCTCGATCATGCAAGTCCGGAATCGGCGGAAATCATGAAGCTCATCGTCGAGCGTTCAAGCGCCCCGGGACTTGTCATCGTCGTGAGTGTATCAGATGATCGATCCGAGTGGATATCCGACGATACTGCACGTTTCGCTCACCTGATCCTGGAAGAGCTCTCACCGGATGAGACCCTCGAACTGATGAAATATCGGCTTGGTCAACCGTTCGCATCGAGTGGAATTGTCCCAAACCTCTATGACCTCTTCGGGGGAATTCCGATGGTGATCCTCGAGGAAATAAAATTGATAGCAAATGCCCTCCCGCTCGCCGTAATGAATGATCATCGCACGCTCTCCGGGATGACCGGCCAGCTGGAGGAATTTCTCTCGATGAATCTCGAGGCAATGGTCTCCGTGCGGTTTCAGACGTTGCGCCCGGAAGAGAAGCTCATCCTGCAATGGATATCATGTTTTGAGGAACCGTGTGATATTGAAATTCTAAGCGAAGTTCTCGCTCTGCGCCGCGGGGTTCTTGAGGAGAACGTCACGGCACTCGAACAACGGGGATTCATCCGCCCCGCGGGGCCGTCCGATCATCCCGACCACGACAAGTCGGGGAGGGGAGGACGGATGGACTCTCCGGCGACACCCTCCGACGCAGCTGAGCGCAAGAAAGTGAACAGGAGGCGCTTTCGGATCCGGCATCGAAGACTCCAGAGCTATGTATACAACGTCGTCATTAAGGACCACAATCATTATCACCATTCCATCGCAGTCGTTCTCGACAAGGCGAAAGGGCGTGATGCATGGACCGATCTTAAGGAGCTGGGGCGACAGTGGGATCTCTGCGGCGAGAGCGTCAAAGCTCTGGCATGCTACGAGGAGGCAAGCACGAAAGCCCCAACTCACTCTGACACGGCGGAAATGCTGAAGAAGGCGTTAGCGTGCCTGCCGGAAGATCGCCAGGAACGGACTACGGCACTCATGATCCGGCTGGCGCAGGCCTTGTTTGCAGCGGCTTCATACAGAGAAAGCGTCGAAATATGGGAAGAAATACTGAACCGTCTGACCGGCGATGACGAAAGGCGGCTTGCCGCGCATACATCCATCGGGAAATCGTTTTCACGCCTCGGAGGGAATGCAAAAGCTCTCCAGCATTTTGACGAAGCGTTGTCGAGAGCCGCGGCCGATACCGACCGCTTCGAGATTCGACAGGAAATTGTTGCCCTCAAGATCGCGGACGGACAGTACGACGAGGCCGTCCAGTTGAGCGAGAGACAGAGAGTATTTGCAGCCCGGCACCCTGACAGGCAGCTTCTCGCTTCGGTAGAAACGGATCTCGGAATCGCTCAATTCTACAAAGGGAATGTCCATGAATCGTTGAAATCGTTCGAGACGACGTTCACGATCTCCAAGGAGTGCAAGAACACCGGGAAAACCATCGATGCGTTGAACAATATCGGGAACGTCCTGAGTGTCATGAAGGATTTTCGCGGAGCGCTTGAGAAGTGGAGACACGCCCTGGAGCTGATTACCGATCCGGGACCGCAGCACCAGCGCGCGCAAATCTTCAACAACATGGGTATCGCACACTCCAAACTCCGTGAATTTGAAGAAGCGCGCTCGTGCTACGAGAGAGCCCAAAAAATCTTTGGGAGCCTCGGTTCGGAAAACGGAGTCGCCCTTACACTGACAAATCTCGGTGAAGTTGTCTATGCCGATGGGAACTACGAGCGGTCATTGCATTTGTGGACTGAAGCGCTTCAGATGTACAGGGAGATGCAGGATTCCGGAAGCATGGCGCAGACGCTGCTTCAACTGACACAGGTGTACTGCACGCTCGGCGACGCCAACGTTGCCTCGCGGATGCTCGGTGAAGCGGAGACGCTTATCCAGAAGAGCGGACTCTCGACCCTCGAACCGCTCCTGTGTTTTTTGAAGGGGTCTGTTCATGCGGCATCAAACCGATACGGAGAGGCGGCCCGGGAATACAACGCGGCGGCGAAGGGATTCCAGCAGAACGGATCGATTACCGGCGGAACCGAATCGGAACTTGAAAAAAAGCTCCTCGCTCTCCTTCGTCGCGCCGAGATGAGCCGTCTCCTGCGTCAGTCCGACGACATTGCCGAAACGCTTGGAAGGATCCGTGCCGTCGATTCAAAAAGCATTTCCCCGCTCGTGACGGCAGAGACAGCTCTCACGCTCGGTGTGCTTTCACGGGACTATCCGGTCCTCGTTGAATCAAGACCGCTCGTATTTTTCCGACAAGGCCGTGAGCTGATCGAGCGCGAACAGGTTTCGGAAATCAGCTGGAAGATTTCCTGCGAGCTCGGACGGGAGTATGCGAAGCGGGGCAACGCGGAGAAAGCCAGGGAGAATTTCCTGAACGCAAAGCTCGTGATCGAGTATTTTGCCTCGAGAATTACCGACGACCTTGCAAGGAACCGGTATCTTGCAGCGGATCATCGGTCGGAGATTCTCGCTGAAGCCATGGAATATCAATCGTCATGACGGGATGAGTCAAATGTCTAAAATTCGTAATAGATTCAAAATCTTGTTGTGTGGGAAGAAGGAGCTGATGGATCGCCTGCGGACAGTTGTCGCCAGATCCCCGGAAATTCATTTACAATATGCCTCATCACCCGGCTTCCTCCCCGGTCGTGCCCTGTTCAATGCACCGGATCTTGTTATCATCGACTCAGCGTCTGATGCGGAAATTCTACGGGAGGCCGTCAGGAAAATTCATTCTCAGCTCGCCGACACTTCCATTTTCCTGATATCAACCTCGGCCAACCATCATCAGGTCGTGGAAATGATGAAATTAGGGGCGACCGATTATTTTGTTTTTCCGAACGATAACAAGAAACTCAACGATCAGATCAGGAAGCTATTTGACGAATGGGCCATCGTAAGGAGTCAGGAGAATTTCACAAGGTTACAGAAAAAGGCCTTTGACTTCGACCAGATCGTTGGTAATTCGCCGCGGTTGACCGGGATGCTTGAGCGGGCAAAGAAAGTCATCGAAAATACTTCGCTGACCGTCCTGATTACCGGCGAGACGGGAACCGGCAAGGAGCTTC
>DASYTP010000194.1:0-11229 GCA_036002145.1 Bacteroidota bacterium
GACAAAGCTCGAATGCCTTGGGGAGAGGCGGGGCATCGTTTTTCACCGCGGTCGGGACCAGGATCGTAAACACCACGGAACCGGTATCCACTTCCGATCCGTCCGAAACCGAATACAGAACTGTATCCTTGCCCGATAACCCAGCCTGCGGAGTGAAGGTGATCTTCGGAAGAGAATCGGCCACTAATGTCCCGTGGCTTGGAGTTGCAAGAATACCGTACGTCAGCGTATCTCCATCAGAATCGGTTGCGTGAAGGATCGTTGTGAATACAGTACCTGAGGCCTGTGCAAGCAAGGTATCAACGGCGACGGGGCGTGAATTTGTTACCATGATCGGAATAACCGCACTCGAGGTATCTATTCCATCGGTCACACGATAGACGAACGAATCGGCTCCAGCGTATCCATGCACCGGTTGATAAAAGAATTCATTGGGGAACGTATCTGCCGGCGCAAGAGACCCGTTGTGGGGCGTTCCGACGATGTACTGAAGCACGTCACCGGGATCTGGATCGCTAGCGAATAGCCTGATGAATACCTTCACGTTTTTCGGCGTCTCGAAGAGAGACGTTTTCGCGATTGGTGGATCCTGTTTGTTCAGCACATTGATGCTGAGCGAGGCAGGTACGCTGCTCTCCGCCTTACCGTCGTTGACGGAGAACGTCACATAATCGTAACCTGTGTAGTCGTGGTCAGGCAGATACATGGGAGTAGCACCGATAGTGAGGAGCTTGCCGTGCGCCGGTTGACCTATGATCGTGTAGGTGAGGGGATCTCCATCGGCATCGTATGCCGGGAGGGTAATGAGCGTCGAATCGTCTTCCCATACTGAAACTTTCGGCAACACGCCGGTCAGTTTCCACGGATTCGTCATGTTCTGCAGCGAGGCGGTTTGACCGAACGGGGAAGGTACCGACGAGTAAGTTACGGGTCCTGAATTCTCATCGAAGTGCCAGCAGGCATCCAAACCGGGCGTTCCCGGTGGATACGTGGCGTACATGCCGGCTTGAATTTCCGAATCAGTCCGTGCAGTGTTCCAGATGCGAACTTCATCCAGAGTGCCTTTCATGAACTCGCTGTTGTATATCTTCGCATATCCGATCGTCAACGGGCTCGCAACCACGAGGTCGGGGATTGGCTGATCGGAGCTCGTTCGTGCTGCGACCAGCACTCCATCCCGATAGCTTCGGAATCCGTTGACAGTGCTCAGCTTCCAGGTCATTGCCACATGGTGCCATTTCCCATCGGTAATATCGCCAGTTGGCAGTCCGTTGACTCCGTCGTCGTTGGAAAGAATATGCATGCCATTCCAGCCGGACACGACGTAGATCGCATCGTTGGGCTGCTCGCGAACAATCGATTGAGCTACCTCGCCTTTGAACCAATATTCAATTGTGATTTCTGCCCGGTGGTAAATGGCGAAGTCGGTGACCACCCCATCGTTCGCTCCGTCGAATTCAAGTGCGCTTCCCAATCCAGCGACCGGTCTGTGGTTCGCACGATCCACGTCAACCTGAAGTTGCGCCTGGACGGTGTCGACGCCATCGGTGACGTGATAGGTGAGGTGATCAACGTACACTCCGTTTGCGCTGGAGACGGATTCGCCTGCTTTCGCCCCCGGTCGCGTATTGCTGAATGTCGTGTCATAATAACTCAGCGTGCCATCTCCATTGTTTATTGCATAGCCGGCTGAACCGTGAACGACGGAATCGATGAGGGTCAGAGACCGGTCGCCGTCCACTCGATCGTTCTTCAGCACGTTGACCGTGACGTTCCCTTCGGTACCCGTCAGCGCACACACGTCATCGTGGATGGCGGGGGGGTCGTAGACGGCGCGAAGCGTGATCCCAACTGTCGCCCGCGCAACAACCTGACCATCGAAGAAGCCGCACGTGAAATCGTCTTGCCCGTCATAATTCGAATCGGCCTGATACACGAGATCCGAAAGCGGACCCGATAACCTGCCGTGGGCGGGTGGATAGAGGATCGTGTCCTTCAGCGCGTCGCCATTGAGATCAGAAGCGCTCAGATGGAATGTAATCATCGCGTCCTCGCTCGCCGTTGTATCAATCCGCGCGCGAGCCACCACAGGAGAAGTGTTGATCACCGTAATATCGAATCTCTGTGGCACAGTATTCACGCCATCCGACGCGTTGATGAGGAATCTGTCAGACCCGACAAACCCGGGATCGGGGAGGTAGGTTAGGGTCGGTGGCGTATCGTCGGTGAAACGACCGTGACGCGGCTCCTCGATGAGTTGGAAGGTGACCTGTCCACCTTCGGGATCGAGCGCCTTAAGTTCGATCGTCGAGGGATCGTTTTTCTGTGCGACCGCATTCTTTGTGAGGACTTCCGGCGGACTGTCCACTCCGTCTTCGAAATGGATAGAGAAAGACGCTGTATCGGATACGTGGAGCGGATCGCACTCAGTCGACAAAACCAGGCGGACGTTGTTGTAATTCGCCCATTGCGGAGCTTTTTTCACGGCGACATACAAATTCCTGAATTGTCCCGGCGGTACTTTGATCGGAGCTGAGAGGCCAATGAACGGCGTATCACCAATGTACATGTACGGTATACTATCGGTGGCTGCATATGGGTTTTCCAGCCTATAGGTCACCGTGTCACCGGACTCGCTCATGTTCGCGCACTGTGCCGTTATGGCGACGGTCGATTCCGGAGCGACGCCATTGTTGATGGGAGGGGAGAGCGTCAGCTTCGCCAGTTGTCTTCGCTGTGTTCTCGGTTCCCACGGACACTGGGTTTCGCCATCGAGGAGGACGAATACGGGAGAGGCATCTTTCGGCGATTGACGAACGTTGAGGTGGATTCTGTCGAGCGGATCATCGTCGTACATCGTGTACCCGAACGCCCTGCTGGTCGTGGTCGTCTTGGTTGTATCCCATGTACGTTCCCATCGGAATTCCTGGTCGACTCCGCCTTCGAGGTGTTGAACGTCGAACTCGCCGATGAGGCCGGCACTGAGCGCTGCGTGCTCGTCAACATTCAAGTCAACCTGGTAATGGCTGGACCGCTCGCCCGAGGTT
Organism: Bacteroidota bacterium; assembly: GCA_036002145.1. Classification (GTDB taxonomy): domain Bacteria; phylum Bacteroidota; class Ignavibacteria; order UBA10030; family SZUA-254; genus DASYTP01. The sequence goes on from DASYTP010000194.1 coordinate 3,048, forward strand.
TCCCACTCACGGGAGAGCGGCACACCGCCCGAATAAGTGACCGAGTCGCGACCGAAGAACGGTGATCCAATCGATTGCGCTCGCGCCTGCTCGTCGTCCTCCAGGATTCGCTCCCATTGTCTCCTGGTATCTTCGAAGAGTCTCACTGAGTCCGGGTTCAGGTGCTGCTGCCAGTACGCGATCAACGAGTTCAGGCGCGGTATCTCACGTCTGCGGATATAGTAATCGGTATACGCTACCAAGTTGTTGTACGCGACCCTGTCGAACGTAAGGCGTCGAGTAAGTACGGGTTGGCATGATCGTTGTTCGAACCCGAGGATGTCGCTTACTCCATATGAAATGACAAGCGAGATCGTCACGTAGACGTCGCCCGGTTGACCAACGAGGGCTTCGTCATCGGACGTCTGGATGACATCGGTGGTGTGGACGCACGAGGTGTAATGGTACGACGTATCGAGCAGCGATCCTTCGTAGCCCGCCCCCGCGGTCAGGTCGACGTAAAATCCGATCCCATTCACGTCGGGAATATTTTGGGCGAGCCCGACACCTGCCCTCACACTAACCCAGCCGCTGACAGAATTTTCCTTGCGCTCCGAAAAACTCCAGTCAAAACAGTACGTGCTTTCCCGTTTCATGTAGGAAAAACTATTATCGCCGGGCGGATCGTGCAGGACAAGGAACGGTAGCTGGGGAGTGACCGTCGTCGAGGTTTTGCCGCGACTCTTTGTTCCGAGGACCACCATCCAGAAATCTGCCGTCGCTGCGCCCCCGGGCTGCGTCGTCTGCACCTCAAAGAGTTTAGCATAAGGGTGGTCGCCCCCTGCAATGATGTTCGGCTGACCAGCGACGATGTTATACGTGGCAAGCCCGTTCGCGATGCGAAGATTCACCGGAACCTCCTTGTCGCCGACACCGTCAGAGACATCGACGGTGCCCGAATCCACAATACACGGAGGCCTGGACCCATACACTTCGGTCACTTTGATCTTAACCGGGATGCGTTTTCCCTGTCGGACGACAATCATGGGACAGTCGCCGGCAGCCGGGATACCCTGGATGGTGAGGGTCGGCTTCGAACGGTAAATCAGCTCGACGTATTTTCTGTCTACACCCGGCGGATACAGAAGCGTATCGGCCAATGCTGCAGGGTCCTGCTCAACGACAGAGACGTTTCTTTGTGCTGATGAAAAATATGCCAGCGCATCTGCGTCCTTCGACTGCAGGTCAGAGACGAAGAGGGTATATGAGATGGCGGGCACAATCGCCACAAATTGTCCGCTTGGCCCGGTTGCAAACGAAGTATCGTAGGATGCGGATCCTGACGTTGTTTCGATTAAACGCAGTGTGGCGGATCCCATCGGATACTTGCATGTACCTGCGGCAACTATTCCCCGGATGGTGTCCCGGGTGATATCCTCGAAGACGACACCTGAAGTATCATTCTGAATCCTCACCCGGAGCGATTCAGGCGAGAAGTGGTGGCCATGAAATACTGGTTTGATCGTGTGCTGATCTGCGGTCAACCCAACTGAAAATAGCCCTCCGGTGCCGGTCGAGTCGATCGCGAAACCATCAACCAGCAGTCGCACCCCTTTCATTCCAAGTCCGGGGTAATCCTTTACCGACACTTTGCCTGAGAAGGCGAACGTTGACGTGTCGATAAAATTCTGATCGGAGAAGACATAGGAATTCCTCGTGAATTGCATCGTGAGGGTGTCCGGGTGGATCACGTCCGTGCCGCGCGTCGCGGCCAGATAGCACGTTGTGGTCGTATCGCCATAGTCCACTTGCTCCAGAGCATAATTTCCCTGAGCATCAGTAACCGCGCTCGGGCGTGCGGGGCTGGATTCGTTCGTCCATGCGACGCCATTTTGCAGGAAGCCGTAATGTGTGCTTGTCTCACCATTGTCGCCGACAGTTGTTCCTGATCCTTCATCGAACCGCCAATAGCCGACCAATCCGGAAGTTCCGGAACCCACGTAACTGTTCATGGAAGCTTTGATGGAGGCCGCATCGCGGACGGTGTTCCAGAGCCGCACTTCATCGATATTGCCTTGAAAGCGTGCTCCATCCGTAAAACCTCCTCTGACCAGGGGCGCCCCCGCTGTCTGATAGACACTGTAAAATCCTGCCCCCCCGATTGCCTCTCCATTAACATATACCGCGACGCTATATCCATTCGTAGTGACCGCAACATGATACCAGTGATCTGTTTCAAAGCTGTAGGGGATGGGATAATCGAACGCGAAGCCAAAGAAATTACCGAAGAAGGAAATGTGATCGCGGTTAGCCCCCATCCGGATCGCGTAGCGAGATGGGTAATTCCCGCTTGCAATGATCACCGGATTCGCTGCGAGAGGTGCAGTCCATTCCGGTCGGACCCAGCATTCAATTGTCCCGGCCCAAATGTCGAAACTTGAACTTGCGGGTACCAAAACATAATCATCAATGCCATCGAAGGAGAGGGAATGGTACCTGTTCGGGCTCGTACGCGCGATGCCTACCGTCGCGCCGCTTATCCCCGCGCCGTTCCCTCCGACTCCGTTCTGTGTTGTTACCTTCCCGGTGATCTCGCCTTTGAACTGCAAGCGCCCGTAATCGGACACGGTATCCGACCGAATACCCTTCGCCGAGTTTGTGGCTGTAACATCGTACTTATAAATTCTCCCCTGCCGCAGTGAGTTGGAATTATCCTCCCAATTCACGGCATCGGCGCCGAGCGATTGCACCTGGACGCCATCCCGGTAAATCACGTAACCGGTTTCGCCATCGGCACGGTCATCCCAGCCCAGATTGATGCTTGAAGTTTGGTTGTCCGAAGCAGAGAAGTTTCCCGGGGTTCCAAGCGGCGTATTGCGCAGGAGGGAGAGTGAGGCGTTGCCATTGTTCAATGTCACAAGATCGGGCCTTCCATCGTTGTTTAGATCGCCGAGGGCAAGGCTGTTCTGCGTGTTTCCTGTCTGGAGATCCACGCCATCCGCAAAGGAGAGGGCGCCTGCTGTGCTCGTGTTCCTGTACGCGACAACCGGATCGACGCTGCTACCGACCAGGAGATCGACCAAACCATCCCCATCCACATCCCCGAGTGCAAGCTCTGTCGGCGTTCCCAGGCCGACGAAGGGGCGACTTGTCCTCAAGAAGTTCCGAGGATTTGAAGAGCCGTTGTTCATGAGGAGCTGTACTTCGTCAGTTCCCGGACAGATGATGGCAATGTCTGATATTCCGTCCATATTGAAATCGGCGATAAAGGAGGTGGTCGGTGAGCCGCCTGCGGGCATCGAAACAACCCATGTTGAATCGAATCGAATGCCACCGAGCGTGCCGCCGTTATGAAGGATGGTAATATAATCACCCCCCTGGTTGGTGAAAACTATTTCGGGTTTCTGATCGCCATCAATATCTCCTGCCGCGACAAAATTTCCGCTGGCATTCGATGGGGTGAACGCTTCCGAAAAACTTATCGCTCCGATTGTTGAAGCGTTCCTGAGAATCCGCAAGGTACCCCAGGGCGAGACGCCGGCGACGATGTCGGGTTTACCATCACCATCGAAATCAGTTGTCGCAATCGATGTCGCATATGCAAAACCGAGAGTTGGAGTGAATGAACTGAAGGAGATTGAGCCCGGGGTACTGGTATTTCTCAGCACATCGATATAAACTTCGGTTGCCCGACCGTACGCCATGTCGAGTTTGCCATCTCCGTCAAAGTCTGCGATCGCCCCGTTTGTGGGTTGATTGGCAAACGCCGTGACAGGTCCTTCCAGAATGAGATTCTTGGAGGTGCTGAGATTCCGATAACATGACTGCGCATTCGTACCGCCGACGATAACGTCCGATTTCCCATCGCCATCTATGTCTGCAATGGCAACTCGCTGCGGCCCGGTGCCTGCACCGACCGTGCCCTGGAGCTCGAATGAACCGCCGGATATGTTTCCAATTCCATTGTAGGTTGGAGTGAACTGGCGGGGAGAATAACCGGTGAGTCCGTTCGTCGTAACCGTGACGGGTCCAAAGTTCGCACCTGGTGGAACGGGGACGTTGAGATATGAAGTGGTCCCTCCCGTGGGAGCGGCCGCTTTCATTCCGCCGAAGAATACTGTGTTTGCAGCGGGTGTGGCTGAAAAATTCAAACCGTTGATTCTCACGTTGCTGCCCACATTTCCCTTCCATTGCAAGAGTGACGTATCGGCGGGGACGAGTGGGAAGCCGGTGAGGGCGAATGGTGAGCTGTGACCGAGGGTCCCCGAATAAGGGACCGATAGATCAAAAAGCGATCCCTGTGACCCGTAGTCCCTGACTGTATCACCCGATGCTTCATCGCAGTGGTAGTAGAGCTGTAGAAACTGCTCGTTCCCGGTGAGCCATCGGTTATAATCTCTGAGGATTTCCGCGTCGGTCCGACCGAAACTCCACATTCGAATTTCATCCATTTCGCCTTTGAAGAATGTTGAAGTACTCACACCATCCTGGTTTAAGTCCCCGATGGAAAGAATCTGGTCATTTGCTCCGAGGCTGACGAATAATGCTTTCACTGCAGCATCGCGCACTCCATTAATAAACAATTTCATCGAATCGCCATCGAATGTCCCCGCTACATGGGTCCAAACATTTCGAGGGACAGTGTGTGCGCTCATGAAATACTGATCGCTGCTCCCGTCCGGACTCCCTGTAAGTTGTATCCGACCGTCTCCGAGGAGATAGAAGCGCCAGCCGCTCAGGTAACCATCCCGGCAATCTTCCGCTATGCACATGTCGGCGGCCACGTTGTCCGGCTTGATCCAGGCTTCGACGGTGATGCGGGTGGGATTAAATCCGACTGACCCGCCCCACGAGGACAACGAATGAAGCCGGGTGCTGGTCCCGTTGAAAATAATTGACCGGTTCTGAAACCCCTGTGATAGCAGGGTGGATGTTGGAATAGCGAGTGCAGTTAGCACTAAAAGAACGAGTAAAGCTCTCTTCATAGCGAGTCTCCTTGGTTAGAATGGTGAACGAGTCAATATAATTGAATGAGGAGGGGGGAGCCTATCAAGAATCTTGCAAACGCTTGCAAAAATCTGGCAAAAGTGGGGGGAAACTGAAATTTGTCCTTTGGGGGTTTAAAAAAATTTGTAATCCACACGCATTCCGAATGAGTTATTCTGAGAATTGTGATCAAACCAACTCTTGGGATAACATTTCAGTTCAGTAAAACATTCAAATATATATACTATTACGTGGATTGCTTGATTATTTCTTGATTCATTCTTGAATTCTCGAATATTACTTGACACTTCATCTAAAATTGTTTATATTTATCGAGTCAAAATAAGGAAGAAATCGTGAGCTTTTCTGATATAGTAATCCCCCGCCCTGAAGTCCTTCGCAAAGATGGCATCGAAGGCGTCATTGATATCGAAAACCTGAAGGACACAAAGAAGAAATTCATCGAATCACGCCCGGAAGATTTTCTTGATCTTACGTGGCCAACAGCAGATGTCAAAACTGTATTGGAACATCTACATCAGAGGTACAACAGTCCAGAGCGCACCGCTGGACTCTTCTTACTTGAAGGATTTAAGGGAAGCGGCAAGTCGCATCTGGAATTACTCATCTACCATCTCTTCACCAATCGACGTTCCGCAGATGGATGGCTAACAAAACACAACCTTCAATGCACACTACCAGACGATGCAACGGTGTTGATCCAGAAGTTCACTGATTATCCGATAGAGTTGGAACCGATCTGGATGTTGGTTTTTAAGAAGCTCGATGCAACAGCCGCTGCCGATCCGGCGAAACCTCCAAACCTCGATCAGCTTCGACAGGCTCTCGCAGGTCGAAGACTCGTGCTTATTTTTGATGAGCTGGAGATGGGTATAGAAAGCATCAACAACGACCATGTTCGTAGACAAAACATTACATTTCTACAACAATTGAGCGAAGAATCCAATCGCACCGAAAATGCCTCGGTGACAATCCTTGCTTCTGTATATGATACAAATAAGGAACCCGGTGATACGTTGAAGAGGGTTCCGCGAATTGATGTTAAGTTCACCGAGCCGCTTGATCGACAGAAAGTCGTCCTCCATCGCCTCTTTAAAAATGCTCAAAACATCGAACGAGGCAAAGTCGAAGCAATCGTACAGAGCTATGTGAATAGCTGGAATCGAGTTGGTATTAGAGCAGACGAAAAGTACACGGAGAATTTTATTCGAAGCTATCCGTTTACGCCCGAGCTGCTGGACATGTTTCTCCATCGTGTCCTGAGGCATAATTTTCAAGGGAACAGAGGTCCATTAGGGTTGCTTGCCAACGTCATTCGCAGTACGTATAAGAATGTCGATGTTGTGACCGCTGCCCACATCGATATCACTGATAACGGCATAAGAAATCGCCTGACAGATCTCGATCCCGGCCAGCCCAAATTGAATTGCGCACAAGCTGACTTGCGCGACTTACAGCAGTTACCCTTTGCGGGAGAAATTGTTTCAACAACATTGGCAGCATCGTTGACCAGCAGCGGGACTACTCGCGGTGTGAGCGAGCTAGAATTAAGTAGACAGGTCATAAAACCGGGGGATGATTACAACATCTACCAGGCGACACTTCAGGCCTTGGATAAGCTGGGTGCGTATTTTCAACATTCGGAAGGCAGCTACTTTTTTGACACGCAGGAGAAACCGTACGCGAAGGTTGAGTATGGCGCATTGAAAGTTGATCCGAATGATGCGCGAGAATTTGCACTCAATCGATGGAAAATTAATGTCTTCGGTGACTCCAACGCGGTAGTCTATCGCGATTCCTCACAGACGAGAGGTGCCCTGGCTCAAATGGACAAGAACAGCTTACGTTTTGTCCTGGCCCCGAAACGTCTTGAGGAAACCGAGCGATCATTGATATATCATGGAACAGAAAATCGAAATCAAATTATTCTCCTCGAACCAAGATCTGATTCGTTCAATGCTTTGGATCATCCGGACTTAGTTAAATGGGCACAGCTCGCAAAGTCAGCTAACGAATTGCAGGCGTCAACAAATGACACAGACCGGAAGAGACAGTATGAAAAAATAGCTAGCGAGAACGTCAGGTTCATCGATGAAGCGTTTCGGAAGGCAGGACTGAACTACGTGCTCATTCACGTCGCCGGGGACGGAGTACAAGTGCTTCAGTTCGAGCTGGAGCCGATGGTTCCCGCCTCAAATAAGCCGGAAGTACTAACGAAATTGCAGCAAGCAGTTTTTCCGCGCCAACGGTTTGAGGACCACATTTTGGAGTGCCTCCAGGATGATCGTCGCCGTCTGTTTATTGATCACACGTACGCAGAGATAAAGAACACCTATAAGAAGACGCTGGGTTTCCCCGTTTTGACAGCTGAAACGATACTTCCACAAGCGTTCTCTCAGCTCTGCAAGGACAAGAAGATCGGCCTCAAGAATAATAGATCCAGACACTGTGGGAGCACACCGGTGTTTTCAGGAACGGAGTGGAATGACGTTATTGTCGTTGAACCCTTTATCGAAGAGAGTGAGTTTCCCACACTTCCGTTCGGCTCGTCATCTACGCAAGAGGGAATACCGATTTCTCAAACTGAAGGCACAGAACCGGATGGTAATGGAGAAGTTATTACAAGGCCCAGTGAACACATCTTCAATATCCAATCTACAAACGAAGCTTCTGTGAATTTGTTACGCCAACGGGTGGCTGAAAAACTCAGCGAGTACGACGACCCGAAAGTTCACTGGGCACGATTTACAATATTTATACAGCAATCGAATGCTGAGCTAAGCTCGTTTCCGTCAGCGATCAGGGGTTCGATGACAGGAGTAGCGAATCTCCATGCGGAAATAGTGCTGGAAAGATCGGGGCAATTTGGAAAAGCTCAAATCGAGCAACTCGTCGAACAGCTTCCTTCATTCACGACTGCTCTCTACAAAGCTGAACTAAGAGGATCCTCGAAGCCTGTTGAAGCATCGACGTCGAAGTGAAAACGCCCTTTACAAATATATTTTCAATGCTCACTTCATCGGGTGCCCGGCTCCCGTTGATTGAGCATTGGCTGAGAAACGACGTATGGTGTGCTGAGCGCTTCGCTCGACTCGATTCACATCAATATTTGGAAAGCGGAGAGAAGTTAGTCAAATCCGCCGATGAGATGATTTTGTCGGCGGCCCCGAGTATCTACGATGAATTGGTCGCAGCG
>DASYTP010000195.1:0-10606 GCA_036002145.1 Bacteroidota bacterium
TTCTGCGTAACTGAGAGGCAACCCGGCCCGTGGAGGCCGTCGACCCCGCTCCGGCTCGGCACGCGCAGCATCTCATCCGCCCGGTTAGCTCACAGACGCAACAGATACATTGTGGACGCTGTAGGGTTCGAACCTACGACCCCCGCCTTGTAAGGGCGGTGCTCTGAACCAGCTGAGCTAAGCGTCCGATAAATCCTCGTCAATATACAAAAATCATTCCCCCCTATCAATCATCAATGTCACAGTCGAAGCTCCCTATCGGCGGTCCGTCGGGCGGATCGAGAGGGCGCGTGAGGTTGAGCTGCTTCGGATCCTGCTCGAAGAGTCTTACCTGCGATAGGGCGAATGTGAAGTGTGCTCTCTGATGCTCGTCCTTCGTTTGCTTGAGCTGTTTCGTGAGCCAATCTTTGAGTTCTGCAATCTTCAGCGTTGCGATCGCACGCGATTGCGTCGATGCGGCGGCATTATTCGCGAGGGACATCAGCTGATAGAGCACAACATCATCGACGGTACGCCGGAGCTCGGCGTCGTATCCGGAACCATGAGTTGAATACCAGGTTGAGGTAAAGATTCTGTCGATCACATCTGTGAATGCAGGGTACTTGTTGTCGAGGGCGTGAAATTCGACGAGCCGCGCCGCGCGGGCGGGATGGAGAATCAGGCTCACCGTCAGGTTGGCCGCCGTTTCGCCTGCAGAAATCGGATCGAATGTCCCCCAGGTTCTCAGTTTGAAGTCCTCACGACCGCGGTCGTATCCCGCCGGATGAGGAGGGATGATGGCGATCAGCTTCTCCGGGAGCGCAAGCGCGTCCGGCTTCAACGTTGCGAGGAGGGCGTCGAGCGCCCGAAGCTGTTCCTGAGGAGGCACCATTTCCGTTGGCATTTGCCCATCGCCGCGAAGGGCGTAAGTATACTTCAGTCCTCCGAGCAGCTTGACAGCCGCTTCAACCTGGTACCGGTGGCCCATATAGACAGGGACAATCACATCCTCAAGGGTTGCCATGGGCATGCCCGGGCGGATCCTCTTCTCGGAAAAACTTCTGAGCGCGATCGACCGTACCTTCATGATACGGGTCAATTCGTCCACCGCATTTATCCCGTTATCCCAGAGGTGTGTCTGCGGATGTGAGCTGCCCTGTGGCCGGGCGTCCTGATCGGTAAGGAAAATGATGCCTCGCTTTGCGGCATCGGTGATGATCTTATTGAGCGCGGCGGTCTCGTTCGTCCCGGCCGGGAAATCCTGATAACCGTACGCAATGGCCACCTTGTCCCACTCGCCGATGCCCGCCGCGTACGCATCCGATAAATCCAGTGTGGAGTCGTTTTTGATCGTCACCAACGGATGAGGATAATCCATGACCGACGCGCGGTTCGCCGTGCTCGCGATGTAATTGTGCATGAGGCCCAGCGTGTGCCCGACTTCATGTGCGGAAAGCTGGCGAAGGCGCGCGAGCGCCATTTCCAGCATTGCAGGATCCTGGGTTTTCCCTTCCTCGAATTCTGCGACGAGGCCTTGCGCAATAAGAAAATCCTGGCGTACACGGAGTGAACCGAGCGAGACGTGTCCCTTGATGATTTCTCCCGTCCGGGGATCGGAGATGGAAGCACCGTACGACCAGCCCCGCGTCGAGCGGTGGACCCATTGTATCAGGTTGTAGCGGACGTCCATCGGGTCCGCGTCTTCGGGCATCATCTCAACGCGAAAAGCATCCTTGTAACCGGCAGCCTCGAATGCCTGGTTCCACCATCGCGCTCCTTCAAGCAACGCGGACCGGATCGGCTCGGGAGTTCCCCGGTCGAGATAGTAGACGATGGGTTTGACCGGTTCGCTGACCGGGGCTGCAGGGTCTTTCTTCCACAAGCGATGGCGGCTTATGAAGCGCTTCGCGACCGGCTCATCGATGGGAGATGCGTAGTCGAAATAGCTCATCATGCCATATCCCGCACGAGGATCGTACGCCCTCGGAGTATATCCCGGATCCGGCAACTGGACAAACGAGTGATGTTGGCGCACGGTGATCGCCTGAGGTGTCGGAACAACCTGTTGGACGTAGTTCCCCGGCTCATCGCCGGTAAATGTCAGCGTGACTTCAACCTCGCTGTTCAACGGGAAATTCTTTGTCCCCGCGAGATACAACGCACATCTCGACGGATCGAGCCGGTACGATCCCTGGTTCGTGCGTTTGAGGGTCCCGACGACGTCATGGGCATCGCGGAGGTAGAAATTTGTGGCGTCGACGAGCACGCCATTGCCTTCTTCCGCCACCACGTCGAATCCCCACAGCACCGATTGCGCGAATGATTCCTCCACGGCGCGGCGTTCATCCTGTTTGTCCGTGAGCGCACGATAATCGTAGTTGGGTTGGATGAGAAGCACCCTGGGGCCGGTGCGCTGGAACTTCACAACGCGTCCGCCGCCGAGCTGTCCGCGGTCGAGCCCGATGTCATTCGAGCCCACACCGGCAGGGAGGGAGTTGACGTAGAGGAACTCGACATCCCATTTATCAATTTGCAGCCAGAGTTTTCCCTCTTTGGCATTCCAATAGAAGGTGAAGTACCCGGCAAATTTTTCGCTTCCCGTAATCTTGTCGGCGATTGATTGAGTTTTCGTCTCAGGTTTTTGCTGCGTAAAAGCAAGTGATGATGCAAGAAGCGTGAAAAGCAGAAGATTATTGATCATGAATTGACCTATGATGATGGGAGGATGCGGCAAACAAAAAGGCGAGAAGCGTCTTGACAATTCTCGCCGGAGGAGATTCAAGGTTCGTGGTTACTGTTAATGGCTTCGAGCGATAAAAACGCCAGCGCCTCTGGCGGAAACTTTTAACTTTTTGAGCGCCTCTGCCGCCATGTCGAAGATCGCGTCCCGCCGTAGAGCAGGACGACAGCGCTCCGCGCCACATTTTTAATTGCTTCAGAGCGGGCGACCGGGGTCGAACCGGCGACGTCCAGCTTGGGAAGCTGGCATTCTACCACTGAATTACGCCCGCAGGGCGCGAACTTGAGAGCGGGAGACGGGGATTCCCGACTCGGTCGGGACGACGTTCAGCTTGGCCCCGCCTCCGGCGGGATTCTGAAAATTGCATCCACTCATCCGCCTCCGGCGAATTCGTGGGCAATTTTCGAAGAAGCTGACATTCTACCGCTGAATTACTCCCGCAAAGCATTTCCAATATACAAAAATGAGATCAGGTTTCAAACCATCCAGGCTGAAGGTTTCCTTCATCATGGCATGAGCCAGGCAGAAGGAAACCTTCTGCTAAGATACGAAGAATAATTGGATTACTGTGGAAGAACTCTGCCGTGCGGCTTAGCCCCCGCTCGAATCCGGCAACTCAGTTACCTGAAGGTGGTTGATACTGGGGAAAAAGATCGAATGGCGGTGAGATCGTCTGATGGATCAAATCAACAGCTACTGCGCCGACTTGCGTTGCTGCTCAGATGCCATGGTCTTCGCGTACCGCTGTCTGGCGGTCATGATTTCGTTGTGGAGCCGGAGCGATCGTTCCCCATTCATAAATCTGGTTCTGAGACGTGCGACCATGTTGATGACATAGTATCTATCGGCATCATCGATGCCCTCGAGCAACGAACTTAGTCGTTGTTCCGCGAGTTTCCAGTCGAATCCTATCATGAATTGGTGTTCCTTCCCTTAAAGAGGTGTTATTTATCAATTCCTGCTTCTGTCTTTAATTAAATAAATACAACAACTTCGGATGTGGTAGCCATCACCCCGGAGTAGCAATTTATCCGAGATTGTGATATGTAATCGTCCGGCGGCCACGTTGTGTCCAGATTACCCGATTTCCTTCATTGAATATCTTCCAATATCGCTCGTGGGATAATTTCATTACTACAAACAGGTCGTCCCCGCCTGACCGACCCGTCCGAACGGCATGGCCGGGCGGGCTGGCGTCGTTCAGTCGGGCAGGCTTCCGGGACTTTTTCAAGTTACTTACGGACCTCGACACTTGCTGAACCGAGACAATCTGCTCTTCAACATCCTGTGTAGTGCGACGAGGAGTGAGCGCAGCATGCCGGGAACGGCCTTTCGAGGCTTCCATGCCGGCTTCACTGCTTCGACCAAATCATTTCGTATATTACCTCCATGAATAAAGGGGAAGACGTAATACTGGACATAGAATCTCTCTCCGGCGACGGAAATACCGTCGCCCGGCTGGATGGAGTGGTGTTTTTTGTCTCGCATGCCCCGGGAGGCGAGAATGCGGTCCCGGGTGATACGATACGCGCGCGGATCTGGAAAATCAAGAAAAACTATGTCGAGGCGAGAGCCGCTGAAATTATTACTCCATCTCCTCATCGTACCACGGCACGATGCAGACATTTCGGCGTTTGTGGGGGATGCCGCTGGCAGAATCTCGAATATGAGAAGCAGCTGCAATTCAAACGACAACATATCATCGACACATTCAAACGGATCGGAAGTTTCGACGCTCCGGTTGTCTTGCCGGTAATCGGTTGCGAAGATCCATACTTCTATCGGAATAAGATGGAATTCACGTTTTCGAACTACCGATGGCTCAGCGTCGAAGAGATGCAGCGCCAGGACGAGATCGGAAGCGAGCTCGCACTGGGGTTTCATGTTCCTGAGCGCTACGACAAAGTCGTGAACGTCGAAGAATGCTGGCTCCAGTCGGAGGTGAGCGCCGCTATTGTCAACAGCGTGAGAGAGATTTGCAAAGGATGGGATCTCTCCGTGTACTCCACGGAAACCCACGAGGGATATCTCCGGCACCTGGTGATACGGGAAGGGAAGCGGACCGAAAATCTGATGGTCAACCTTGTCACGACGACCGACTGGCCCGAAGCAATGCAGAAATTCACGTCACTCCTCGTCAAGCATTTTCCACAGATCACCACGGTGGTGAACAATATTACCGACAGGAAGTCGATGGTGGCGTTCGGTGACCACGAGAAGGTTTATCACGGTCCGGGATTCATTACGGAGAGGCTGGGTGACTATTCGTTCCGGATTTCGGCAAATTCGTTTTTCCAGACGAACACGGTGCAGGCCGAGAAGCTGTATGGCGTTGCGCGGGAATTCGGAGAGCTGAAACCGGACGACGTTGTTTACGATCTCTACAGCGGCACCGGGACTATCTCCCTATTCCTTTCCGATGCAGTCGAGCGCGTCATCGGTCTTGAGGCGGTCGAGAGCGCCATCGCCGACGCCCACCGAAATGCCGAGCTGAATCACATTTCCAACTGTTATTTCCTTCAGGGGGATTTGAAGGACAGGTTGACCAAAGACAGCCCCGAAAGGTCCGGACTCGCTGAACACCCGCGTCCGACGGTCATTGTCACCGACCCGCCCCGCAGCGGGATGCATGAGAAGGTCATCCGTCAGATCGTGAAGCTGGCTCCGCGGAGCGTTGTCTATGTCAGCTGTAACCCGGCGACGCAGGCACGGGATGCCTCGCTACTTGCTGCCGGTGGTTACATGCTGAGAAAAATCCAACCTGTCGACATGTTCCCTCATACGGATCATATCGAGGCGGTGGCATTATTCAGTCGCTGGTAGTTTTCTTCCCGTGAAGATGGTCGCGGCGCCGAAGGAGAGGGCCGTCTCCCTCGGTTCCGCGAATCCTGCATGTTCCATCAGCGAGAGGAATTCCTCCGTCGAAGGAAAGTGAGAGATGGAATCCGGCAAATAGGCATACGCGGATTTGTGTTTTGAAATCAGGCTTCCCAGGAGAGGAACTCCCCACCGTGAATACGTCGCATACAGCTGAGAAATCACCGGCGCGTCGGGCTTTGTGCATTCAAGAATCACTGAAATGCCCCCCGGCTTCAGTACCCGGAACATCTCCGTCAACGCTCGCGAACGGTCGGCGAAATTTCGGATGCCGAATGCGACGATCGTCCCGTCGAAGCTCTCGTTACGAAACGGTAACGACAACGCATCGCCGGAAACGATATCGACCGGAGACGAATGATTGCAGCGGGAGAGTTTCCCCCTGAAAACATCGAGCATCCCCGGTGCGAAGTCGATACCGACGATTCTTTGCGGCCGTAGCTCCATGAGATCGAACGAAACATCTCCGCTGCCTGCCGCGATATCGAGGAACACGCCGCCACGTTTTGCCCCGAACAGGCGAATCGCCTTCCTTCGCCATCGATGATCCAGCCCGAAACTCATCAAGTGATTCAAGAAGTCGTACGTCGGCGCGATGGCGTCGAACATCCGGCGGATTTGCTCCGGAACCGATCTTTGCTCGAGAGAGTGATCCGATGGTTTCATGGAGAATGAATTTCTCCATAAATCGTTTTAAATGCAAGTGCTTGCATTTCTAATTCAAATTTCTTAACCTCAGGATGTTCCTGCCTCATGGATAACCTATTTCAAAAATATTTCTTGCCGACGGGGCTCGCATTGCTGTTCGCGGTCAGTCCGGCGGCCGGTGGCACCTCACCCAGAAGCATCGTCGCGGTGCGCACCTCTTCCGCTCCGCAGATCAACGGGCTTCTTTCGGAGGAATCGTGGCGCTCCGCAGTGGCCTCCGAAGGATTTGAGCAGTTCGATCCGGAAGAGGGGGCGGCAGCGACTGAGCGCACGGCAGTCAGTATCCTCTACGACGACAATGCGCTCTACATCGGCGTGTACGCGTACGATGCCCACCCGGAAGCGATCACCACCCAGTTATCCCGGCGCGATCGTGTCGTGCAGGCGGACCGCTTCAGCGTGATGATCGATTCGTATCATGATCAAAGCACGGCCTTTCTGTTCAGCGGATCCGTCTCCGGCGTGCAAACAGATGGCATCCTGTCGCAAGATGGCCGGATCTATGATGTCGAATGGGACGCAGTCTGGGATTTTGATGCAAAGATCGTGGCAGACGGTTGGACGGCGGAGTTCAAAATCCCATATAACGCTCTCCGGTTTTCGGAACAGGAGGGCGAATACGTGTGGGGGTTAAATCTGCGCAGGTTTATTCCCCGCAAGCAGGAAGTGGACGAGTGGGTTCTTGTCCGGCGCAAGGACACACCGCCCGGTTCGATTTCGTCTGTCTCGAAAATGGGTCGACTCACCGGCCTGAGAGACATCCATCCGCCCCTCCACCTGGAACTCATGCCTTACCAATCATCGAAAGAGACGTTCCTCTCCCAGCCTGAGCCGTTTTCGCTCCGCAGTAAATTTTCCGGCACGGCCGGACTCGATCTTAAATATGGTGTCACGAATAATTTCACGCTGGACCTCGCGATCAACCCGGACTTCGGTCAGGTGGAGGTCGATCAGGCCGTATTGAACCTGACGGTATTTGAAACATTCTACCCGGAAAAACGCCCACTGTTCCTTGAAGGGGCGCAGTTTTTTTCCTTCGGAAATGGTTTCGATAGCCGCGAGCTGCGGTTGCTCTATTCCCGGCGAATCGGGAGGAAGCCGTCCGAGCCGGTGCCGGATGCGGGATACGTCGTCGTGGAAAGTCCACAGGCCGCCAAGATCCTGGGGGCTGGAAAACTCACCGGTAAAACCGGGGATGGATTTTCCCTGGGTATGTTGAGCGCCGTTACCGACAGGGAAGAGGGCATTGCAGAACATCCTTCCCTTCCAAGTAATACCAGAATGATCTCCTTCGCATCCCGATCGAGTTACAACGTCCTCCGGCTTAAGAAAGACGTGCTCGATAACTCTTCGCTCGGGTTCATGGCCACTGGCGCCTTCAATGAGGAACGATCCCCCCGGTTGAGTGGAGGAGTCGACTGGAATTTCCGCCTTGGGAACGGAGCATACGCCGCAGATGGTTACCTCGCCGGCTCACAACTGACCACTCCCGCGGGAGACGTGCTGTCCGGAAGCGCCGGCAAATTCGCGTTCGCGAGACTCGAAGATGAGCATTGGCTCGCGTTCACCTCGTACGATTTCGCGTCGAGGAACTTCTCGCTTGATGAGCTCGGTTTCTTCAGCGAGCCGCGGGAGCATGGGGGTTACCTTCAGCTCACCTACAAGGAAGATCATGCCGCCGCGCCCGTGAGGAGGTTGTTCCTCACGGTAGAGACCGACTATCGATGGAATTTCGATGGAATAAAAACGGTTGGGCGGCTGGAGCTCCAGCCGATCTTTGAGTTCAGAAATTTCTGGACGCTGAACGTCGATTATATCCACGAGCTCCCGGCGTACGACGACCTCAACCGTGGAATTCTCGGACTCTATCGTCGACCTGAAGGAAACAACCTCTACGTGGCACTGCAAACGGACAATACCAGGCCGGTGGTGTTGTCACTCAGCTCGGGGTATCAGAACTCTACGAAGGGTCTCGGCACGTGGTTTTCCATATTTCAGTTTACATTGAGGCCCAGCAGCGTGATAGAGCTTGCGCCCTCGGTGACGGTGTTGCAGACGCGAAACGAGGAGGCATGGGTCATTCCATACTTCACGGAGGATGGGCACAATCTCTTTGGCGATCGCGACGTCGATGAGTACGATTTTTCGCTGCGGGGCACGCTGACATTTACGCGCCGCGTCAGTCTGCAGTTTTTCACACAGGTCTTTCTCGCGAAAGGACGATACGCGAATTTCAAAAAGCTTATCGGAGCGGATGATCTTCCAACGTATGATTATCCCGGCTCCCCGTCATACGTCAATCCCGATTTCAATGAGAAGACGATCAACGCCAATCTTGTCTTCCGGTGGGAGTATCTCCCCGGAAGCACGCTGTATCTTGTATGGACACAATTTCGCGACGGCATCAGCTCGATCTATGAAAGAAGTCTTCCCGAGAACGTCTCCGATGCTTTCAGACTCCCCATGGATAACGTGATCCTCGCGAAGGTCAGCTATTGGTGGAGCTTGTGAGGATTTCGGATTTCGGATTGTCGATTGCGGATTGAGACCAGTGGATAGATGGAATGATGGAATGATGGAATAATGGAATGACGGATTGCTGGATAAGGGATTGATGGAATGTCGGCAATGGAAAAACTGCGGGCTTCAAATTCGAATCCTAACACCTAACACCTAACACCTGACACCTAACCCCCCCAACCCAACAAACCCACCTTTGTTCCGTACTGCAAGTATACCCCTCGTGTCAACCGAAGGGTCGGATCGATTGTCTAATTCACAGATAACATAGAGGGTACCCCCTGATGTCCGCCGAAGAAGAGCGGAAATTCGTCCTACAGGCACAGCAAGGTGATATGCAGGCGTTCCGCCTTCTTGTCGATAGGTATATGAAACAGGCGTATAACATCGCATACGGTGTCATGAATGATCACGAAGATGCGGAAGATGTCGCGCAAGAGTCATTCGTAAGGATATTCAATTCGATCAAATCGTTTCGCGGCGATGCGCAGTTCAGTACGTGGTTGTATAGAATCGTCATGAACACCTCCTTAAACCATGTGAGCAAACGGAAAAGCAAGGCCTCCCGTGAGGTACATGTACCCGATCAGGCGCTGTTCGCAACGGAAGCCGATGTGGCGTCGCGGCACCAGCCGGATGTTCAATCCCACATCGAGCGTGCTCTTCATGAGCTTCCCACACTTCAGCGGGCGGTGGTGATCCTGCGCCATCTGAACGGGCTTTCAACGAAACAGGTGAGCGGCATCCTGCGATGCTCCGAGGGAACTGTGAAAACTCACCTCCACCGGGGCTTGAAGAAGATGCGGACGTTGCTGGGATTCCTGGAAAGCGAAATCGTATGATCAGCCATCGTCGCGTGAAGACATTATTGTATGACTATGTCAGGGGGGAGTTGGACTCTTCCCAAAAAAGAATGGTGGAAGTCCACCTCTCCGCCTGTCAGCGTTGCGGCACCGAATCAGAACACTTGAAATCCATCATCAACCTGCTCGACGCGAATGGATCCCGGCCGAGCGTTGATCGTCCTGATGAGTTCTGGAATACCTTTGCCTTCCGGGTGGCGGAGCGGATCCGCCGGGCCGAAGAGAATCCACGGCTGGCAGTATCGGTGGGTACATTCATCAGAAAAGCATTCGTTCTGCACCGGCGGCCTCTTTATGGATTTGCCGCCGGATTGGCGACGCTCGCAGTTTTCCTGATGGGACTTCTTATTGTGCGCCAGATCCCGCAACCGAAACCCGATGAACTTGCTGAACAACCGGTCATTGAGCAGCAGGTACCGGTCGAGCTGGTGTCCGACCGGCTGCACCAGTATTTTCGCAAGTCGAAAGTACTGCTTATCGGAATTGCAAATATGAAGACCGATGAGAGTGATCCGATCGATCTCTCGACCGAACGCAAGGTGTCCCGGGAATTGATTCACGAAGCACGATATCTCCAGAATTACCCGCTCGACACGCGCTCCATCCGGTTGATGGGCGATCTGGAAAAGATTCTCATCGAGCTCGCGAACACGAAGGAGCAGGAAGGCCTGCCGGGTGTCGAAATTCTTCGTGGCGGCATCCATCAGGAAAATTTGCTGTTCAAGATCCGTATGGCGGAATCGTTGTACGATACCAGCCAATTCGTTCAAGCCAACGACAAGTACTAGGGTGGTGGTCCTGAAATAAATTGAATAACTATTGGTCTGGCCCCCGGCAAAATCCTTCCGAAGGAATCCCTTCGGGAGAAGTCCCGCGGAACGGGATGGCGCCAGTCCGAAGGACCCCTTCGGGGAGGCGC
>DASYTP010000196.1:0-15499 GCA_036002145.1 Bacteroidota bacterium
GGAGGAGCGAACTGAACCCAGGATCGTATCCCTCCCGACTGTCGCAAAACCTTTTCGTGCGAAATATCCCGCCGCAGTTGTCGTGAGAAGAACCATCTCCTCGACTCCCATCTCCCTGGCGCGAGCTTCAACATATTTCAACAACCCATCACCGATGCCACGTGCTCGATGCGAAGGGAGAACCGCTGCCGACCGAAGGAGACCTATCGTAGCGTAAAGCTCAATTCCGATGGTGCCGACGACGACTCCTTCACTCTCGGCGACGAAGAAGCCGTCGAGATGCTGCGCTACATCGTCTGAGAGGAGATCACTCAGTTTCAAAATCCGTTCAATCGCGATGAGGTCGCCGCCGGTCGCTTTTCGGATGCGGAGAGGTGACTTCATTTACGGGCTTTCACCGTAATGCTTTGGAGAATGTACGTTTCGGTAGAGAGCTGATCATACGCTCTTTCCCTGATTATCTCAATCCCCGAGAATCCGGCTTGTTCAATAATCGCCAGGTATTCCTTCTTGTCGAGTGCGCCGGAGACACAGGCCGCCCACAGCTCGCGGTTTTGCCGGAGTCCATCATCCATATTCCCTGTGAACACGATATCCGATACAACGAAAAAACCACCGGGCTTCAATACACGATGGATTTCAGAAAACGCTCTTGATTTGTCCGGAACCAGGTTCAAGACACAATTGCTGATGATCCGATCCACGCTGTTCGTTGCAATCGGCATCTCCTCAATATCGCCGTGGAGAAATTCAACATTCCCGACTCCAAACTTGCGTGCATTGTCGGCGGCCCGGTCGACCATCGCCTGCGTCATGTCCAAACCTATGACCTTACCGGTGCCCCCGACATACTTCGAGGCAATGAACGCGTCAATACCTGCCCCCGATCCCAGATCAAGGACAGTCATGCCTTCATTGATTGCGGCATATTCCACGGGGGTGCCGCATCCGAGACCCAGGTTGGCAGCAGCAAAGGCGCCGGCGGTATCGCCGCTATATTCTTCGGTCATGCAGCTCGTTGATGAGCTGCCGGAGCAGGAGTGATCTGATCCACAGCAGCCGGAATGCGTTCCGGCATCAGCGGCGATGCTACCGTATTTTTGTTGAATCGTTTCTTTGATGTTTTCCATGTTGTTCTCCTTGAAGAAGTTGGTATGTTCCGCCGCATTAATCCGGGTTGAGAATAGTAAACGTCGCACAGCAGCCATCCCTGATCCTTCTCCTGAGTCTTAACGTGTCCCGATGTGTCCGCGCGTGTGATGCCAGGATGCGGCGAAGAGACGTTATCACGAGCCGCCGATGGTGCGTCACCGGTTTCGGAATCGAATAGAGTATCCACCGCCCATCTCTTCGATTCCGGACCAGTCCGGCGCGTTTCAGGTAGTCCATGTGTCTTGAGACCTTTGTCTGGCTGAATCCGAGCGTCGCTTCAAGGTCGCACACGCAGAGCTCTCCTGTTTGAAAGAGCAGGTTCAGGATGCGAAGCCGTGACGAATCAGCTAACGCGCTGAACAATGAGAGTAAGTCGTCCATTGTGTTATCGTATACATTTGCTTACGCAAATATATGAATATGGTTTCACGTAAGCAAACGCAGGGAAATCACGGTGTTGCCTTCTCAAAGACATAGACGTCCCAGGCAAGGGTGGCATTGTGGTATGTTTGTCTGAAGCCCGCAGCATCAATTGACCGCACAATTCCTGCCCAATCGTGCCAATAAGGGAGAAAGGCTCTCCCCAGCAGCTTTCCGACCGATATGAGGAGCCCGAAAAGGATTTTCGTGGGAGCATTGGATTTCGGGAGCGAGAGAGCATAGATGTGTTGCGTCTTCGCAAGAGATTTCCCGATCAGTGAGCCAGGATCCTCGTAGCAGCAGAGAACCTTGTCAAGGATAGTGATGTCGGCGTCCTGTATCCGGTCATCCATCTCCACGAAATCGCCGAGGAGATGCTGCGTCCGCCCGTCGAGTTGGAGCTCCGCGGAGAGCGCCCGCGCTTTCTCCAGCATACCTTGTGCAAGGTCGATCCCTGTTGCGGACTCAGCGCCCATTTTCAACAATGTGAGGTGTACACCCCCGACCCCGCAGCCGATTTCCAGGATTGATTTGCCGGCAATGCCTGACGAAATTACTCCTTCGACAAGCATCTTCTGTTCCCGGGCGAGACCTCTTTTCCGGAAGCGCCTGGCATAGCGCCGTGAATTACGCGTGAAGAACCTGTCGGTGCCTTGAATCGTTCGCGGGCAACAGGTAGGCATCGCCGGTTCAGACGGTGGTGGAATTGATGATTCGTAGATCGAGAATTCGGTCGATCCGGAAATTCCGTTCGCCTTTGGCCGTGTGGCAATACGCCAGGAGATAAGTTCCGCCTCCTCCCCCGGCCCCTGTGCTCACCCACTCCTGTGGAGAAACGATCCGGTCGGTGATTTCAAAGTTTGTTGGCGAGAGGTACTTAATCCAGAGATTTTGCCTACGCTCGAGCGCATCGTTGACGAGGTGCATTCGTTTTGCGTTGAGAACGGACGCCAGATCACGGCGGAAGAAGTCGTGGACGGTCGAGCAGTCGTATGCTTTTACGATGGAGCTGAACACCGCAAATATTCGGGCAGTCACCATGGCATCCTCCAGTGCGCGGTGTTTGACGGGGAACGGGATCGCCATAACGGATGCGACGTTCTCCTGGGGATACCTGCCCAACCCGGGAAGGAGCCTTCGTGCAACGGCCAGCGCATCGATCACGGTATTGGTGATCGGAGGATATCCGAGCAGCCGGAATTCATTCACAAGAAATCCGACGTCGAAGGGAGCATTGTACGCGACGAGGATCGTTCCCTTCAGCATCCTCGCGAATTTGTCCGCAATTTCCGAAAAGGTTGGGGCATCCACGAGCATCCGGGGCGAAATGCCGTTGACAGCGTAGGCCCCGGCCGAAATCGGCCGCTCCGGATTTATCAGAGTGCTGAATGTCTCGATTACCGCCCCGCCCCGTAGTTTTACGGCGCCGATTTCACATACCCGGTCGCCTGATTCCGGCGAGAGGCCGGTTGTTTCAAAATCGATGACCATGAAATCAGCGTCATCGAGGCGGAGTTGTAGGTCCTGATCCCTGGCCATGTACCTAGTCCCTGGTCGAAAGCACCGCCTGCCACTTCAGGTAGAGCTCTGCCGTTGCGGTGATATCCCTCAGGCAGTACTCGGCAATCTGTTTGAATTTCTTATCACGAAACAATGAACCCATATCCAGCCCCGTCACTCCTTCGCTTTTCGGACTCTTAATGCCGAAGGCCTTGCAGTAAAAATCAAGATTGAACTTTCTCGTGGCGCCATAGAACGTCAGCTGTTCGAGGAGGTCAAAATGCTCCTTCGTATCGTAGCGATACGGCATGAGGTGCCGGCTCATAGGGACGGCGAGAATTGCCGAGCGTAGCATGATGAATGGACAATCGAAGCTGCGCCCGTTAAAAGTGATGTACTGATTGTACCTCTGGATCACCTCCCAGAAAGACCGGAGGACAAACGCCTCGTCGCCGGAGCTAAACTCGACCTTCCCGTCGCCGGAAGAACTTTTTCCAGGTTCATCCGCCTGATAAAATACTTTGCCGGATTTTGTGTCGGGATTGTACATGCCGATCGCTATGACCTGCGCCGTGAGTGCATGGAGGCTGAGCTTTTGCACCTCGGCATCGCGCTTGTCCTGGGTGTCGGCAAACTTGAGGAGGTATTCTTGTTGGGTGGGGTCGAAAGCCTCGAATGGATAACCTACTGTTTCAATATCGAAGACCACGCGGGACACCATCGCCGCACCTTCTTATAGCGACGTTCCGGGTGAGAACAATTGTCGCACGACCGGACCGATTGTTCCCCAGCTGAATCCTCTCCGGGCGAGGTACCTTGCCAGGCGCTGCCGTTGTTTTTGCTCATCGACGATCTTGCGGGAAGACTGATACCGTTCGATGACCTTCTTCGCTTCCGCCATGGCCAATCCCAGTTCGACCTGATCCGTCATCTGCTCCCTCAGGAGGTCAACGATAATGGCGGATGATATCCCTTTCGAGCGAAGTTTCTGTTGCAGGAGCGTTTTTCCGCATGGCTTGCGCAACTGTAGATCATGTAGTAATGCCCTGGCGAAGGCCAAATCATCGATCAATCCAAGCCCGCGGAGATGGTCTATCACGGCATCGATCGTTGACGGCAGGTGTTCCTTTTCGAACAGTCTTGTACGGATCTCGTATTCACTTCGTTGCCGGTGGGTCAAATATCGGAAAGCCTGCCGTTTGGCAAGATGTATTTCTTCCCGGGACAGAAGGGCAGACACCGTTCCTTCGTCGAGGTCATCTCCCGTCTTCACGTTGAAGTCGGAGAGCACGTCTCCCTGCACGGCGAATGCAAATTTGCCGTCCAGATACAGGTTAATCCTCCGGGGATGGTGGGTTTGTCGCTCGACCTTTGTAACATGCATACAGCCCGCCACGAGAGATTTAAACCTTGACAGGTTTCTTTATCGGAATAGTTTCGGATTTGATCCTGACGGCATTTTCGCCGGCGCCTGGAGCGGGTGGTTTTGCCTCTCCGTTTTCTTCGAGCAAGCCGAGCTTCTTCCGAAGAACTGTGTCAATTTCTTTTGCAGTCTTTTCGTTTTCCTGGAGGTATTTTTTCACGCTGTCGCGGCCCTGACCGATGCGTTCATTACCGTAGGAAAACCACGATCCGCTTTTGACAATGACGTTGTTCTCGACCGCGGTATCGATAAGATCGCCGAGCCGGGAAATCCCCTCATTATACAGGATATCGAACTGGGCTTCCTTGAAGGGAGGAGCGACTTTGTTCTTGACGACCTTCACCTTCACCCGGTTGCCGACGACATTCTGTCCATCCTTAATCGCTTCCACACGACGCACGTCGAGCCGCAAGGAGGCGTAGAACTTCAGCGCGTTTCCGCCAGTCGTTGTTTCCGGATTTCCGAACATGATGCCGATTTTTTGGCGCAGCTGGTTCGTGAAGATGACGGATGTATTCGATTTGCTGATGGCAGCGGTCAACTTGCGGAGAGCCTGTGACATGAGTCGTGCCTGGACTCCCATCGTCGGATCGCCCATTTCACCTTCGATCTCCGCCCGGGGTGTGAGAGCAGCAACAGAATCGACGACGACCACATCGAGGGCGCTGCTTCGCACGAGCGTTTCAACAATCTCAAGGGCTTGCTCACCGTATTCGGGCTGCGAGAGCAAAAGGTTGTTGACATCGACGCCGAGCTTTTTCGCATAGCCGATGTCCAGCGCGTGCTCGGTATCGATGAATGCTGCAATGCCGTTTTTTTTCTGAGCTTCGGCAATGACATGGAGGCAAATCGTCGTTTTTCCCGACGCTTCGGGGCCGAATATCTCGATGACCCTTCCACGGGGAATACCGCCGATTCCGACAGCCGCATCAAGCGAAATCGCCCCGGTGGAGATGAAATCGATCTTCGCGATCGGTCCTTCGCCCAGCCGCATGACCGCTCCTTTGCCATGCTGTTTCTCGATCTGTTCGACTGCGAGATTCAGTGCCTGAAGCCTTGCTTCCCTGGTTTGATCATTTGTCATGATCTTGATCCTTCCCTGTGGTTGAGACCACGATAGTTGATGTGAGGTGTCAATGAGGCCGTCTGTAATCAATGTTCCGGTCCTGGAAGCGGACAAGGAGATCGAGAACAATCGCCTTCACACTTTCTGCGTCGAAGGGCTTCTCGAAATAATCATCGGCCCCGATTTCACGCGCCGTCCGCATCGCGTCGTAGTCGTCGATCGACGACATGAAGACATATGGGATACCCTTCAGCTTGGGGTCATTCTTGACTTTTTCGAACAAGTCGAACCCGTTAATGACGGGCATCCGGACATCGCTCACGATGAGATCGGGTTTCTTCCGATGCATTTTTTTTAACGCAGATTCTCCGCTGCTGGCGGTTACGACACTGTAAGATTCTTCGGAGAGAGCTTGTTGTATCAGGTCGAGCCATTGCGTTTCGTCATCGATGAGCATTACCGTCTGATGTTTTTGTACCATTTTTCCCCGCGCCATACGTTCTCTGCTATGTTTATGTTAATGGTATTGATGTTAAGATTGAATACTCTGAACCATGCGGTCCCAACGTGCTTTTCATCAGGAGAATCCTCTCCACCCGTGCTGTGTGTGGCTCAAAGGTAAGATTTTCCAGCTTCGAAAGCAAATTTTTCATGCCGCGTTCTCCCTTTACTCTCCCCAACGTAATGTGTGTATGAAAAGTTCTTTCTTCGACTGGATACCCGTGCGGTGCAAGCGCCGAGTCGAGGGCCTCTTTCAACCGGAGCAAATGTCCGCTACCACTCTCACATCCGATCCAAATTACCCGCGGATGACGTTTGTCCGGAAATGCGCCGAGGGAATGAAAAACCACATCGAATAAGGAAAATCGAGTAACTGTTTGTTCAACTTCTTGCCGCACTGCTGGCTGCATTCGGTCCTCGACGCTTCCCAGGAATTTGATCGTTGTATGGAATTTTTCAACGGGTTCCCAACGGACGTCTGCCCCTGAGTTCCGGAGATCGAATTGAAGAACTCTCATGGCTTCTTTGATCGGTTCGGGAGTATCAAATGCAATAAATGTGCGAATCGAGCCCATTTTTGCTCAACTGATGTTTAGCAACTTCCTCCGGATGATTTCAAGGCTTGCATGCGTGGCCCGTTCCTTAATCTGCAATCTCTCGCCTCCGAGATTGAACTTGACAGCCCATGTTTCGCCGGGGTCGCAAAAGCCGATCCAGACCAACCCCACGGGTTTCCCGGCGGTACCGCCGCCCGGTCCCGCGATACCCGTCGTAGAAATTCCAAGATCCGCGCCTGAAATTGTTCTTACGCCGAATGCCATCGCTTCCGCGACTTCTCTGCTCACGGCTCCGTGTTTCTCAAGGAGCTCCGGGCCAACATGCAAAAGATCGATTTTTGATTGATCGCTGTAGGTGACGACGGCGCGCTCAAGATACCGGGAGCTGCCGGGAACATTCGTCAGTGTATCTGCCAGATGGCCTCCGGTACAGGATTCGGCCACGGCAATCGTAAGCTCACGTTCAGCGAGAAGGCTGCCGACAACTTCTTCCAGCCGCTGCTCCTCAGTGCCGTAGATGTATTTCCCGACTCTCGCGCGGATCCGTTGTTCGATCGTGAGTGACTTTTGCAGACATAGGCCGCGGTCGGTCCCGATCACAGTGATCCTCAGCCGCACTCCTCCGCTCGAGGGGAGGAAAGCGAGTCCGACGTTAGTCGAGATTTTGACAGATTCGAACCCGACTTCAGTCGACGCTTCGACGGAGTCGTGTCCGTCTTTGGTCGAGCTTTCGACTCCGCCGAGCTTTTCATCCTGGAAGAGCGCATCGAGATTTCCCAGTCGCTCCGCGATCGACGATTCCGGGATTCCGGTCGTATTCAGCGTCCGATGCGCAATATATTTTCCTGAAGCTCTTCGGCTGAAGAAGGGCACGACGAATTCTTTCATCATGGCGTCCATTTCATAAGGCACGCCCGGCATAACGATAAAATACTTCCCGTCGCGCTCGAACAACTCTCCCGGTGCCGTGCCGTGGCGATTGGGGATCACAGTGGCGCCGCGTGGTACGAGCGTCTGGTTCGTTGCGGCTTCGGACCACGGCCGATTGCGGGATTGCAAAAACTGTTCGATATGTTGGCGGGCTTCCAGACTGGCAGTGAGATCGGTTCCAAAAAACTCGCAAACGATTGCTCGCGTAACGTCGTCGTGTGTAGGACCAAGCCCTCCTGTGACCACGACGACGTCACACTTCGTGTACGATTCCCGAAACGATTCAAGGATTGCCTTCGGATCATCTCCAACCGTAATTATGTTCCCGACCGCAATGCCGACACTATTGAGGTCTTTGGCAATGGATGCCGCGTTCGTATTCACAACCTGCCCGATGAGGAGCTCGTCACCGATAGAGATGATGGTGGCGTTCATGATTCGACCATTTCCAATCTGCTTAAAGAACTCGTGGAAACAAAAGAACGACCAGTCTCACGGTGAGATTCGCATATATTCCCGCCGCAACATCGTCGAGCATAATGCCCCAGCCATCCGGTATTTTTTCCAACTGTCGCGCGGGCGGAGGCTTCATGATGTCATATGCCCTGAAGAGGCAAAATGCAGTGCATATGATCCAGATCGATTTTGGAAGGAGGAAGAGAGATACCCACATACCGACGATCTCATCGATCACAATGATTGAAGGATCGGGGGTCGAATGTGTATTATGCTGAAAGATTTTCTTCGTCGCTGCCGCGGAGGAGGTCAGCCGATGGCCGATCGCCCTGGAAACCTTCGCGGAGCAGACGACTCCCGCCCCAAACCCAAGAATAATAAGTGCTCCGAGCAGGGCTGGTTGTTCGGCGCCGGGAATAAAGTAAATTATTAATCCGGCGAGCGAGCCAAACGTGCCGGATGCCCACGGGATATAACCCGAAAAGATCCCTGTCGCAATGAGTTTCGTGAAGAAAGGGAGATCATCGGCATCCTTCTCGCTACTTATTTGTGACTGTTGCGGCAGCTCCATAGAGTTCGCGCAGAAATTTTCGATTGTCGATGATGTACAGAACCCCCGTCCCGAAACTCGAGAGGGAGACCAACAACATCATGCCGAATAATACCAGAGGATGCATCAATGTATCGATCCAGTGACCGTAGTCTTTATAAATTACAGGCACATTCTTTCCGATATACAGTATCAAGATATAATAGATGATGACGAACTCACCGAATGTTTTCGCCTGTGCTGTTTTGGAAGTGACAATAGGTTGGTTTTTCAATTCGGCGTAGCTCCGCAATCCGGTGATAAGAAAGTCGCGGCCAACGATGATCCATACCATCCAGCCATCGATCAGCCCGAGTGCGACAAAGGAGAACAGAGCGGCGGAGGAAAGTATCTTATCTGCAAGGGGATCGAGGAATTTTCCCCAGCGGGTTACATAACCGTACCTCCGGGCCACCCATCCGTCGTACCAGTCAGTCAATGCGGCGACAATATATACGACGAGGGAGATTTGTTTCCAGAACGATGAATCGGAGAAGAGAAGAATAACGAAGACCGGCGTGAGGAGGATGCGAAATATTGTCAGCGAATTCGGGATGGACATTGATCAACTCGATTATCCCCAATGTAGCATTTTTGAAGAGATCTCCAAATTTGACGAAATGAAAAAGCCCCTTTCAGTCAGACTGAGAGGGGCTAAAGCGTGAACCCTAGGAGGCGTCACGGCTTTCCGACAGCAACCGCTACGCCGCTTTTGTCACCCTGCCCTGCTTAATGCACGAGGCGCAGACTCTCATACGATGAGTTCGTCCGTTAACCAGGGCACGGACGTTTTGTAAATTCGGGAGCCAGCGCCGCCGAGTCTTGTTGTGCGCATGACTGATATTATTGCCGGAGACGGGCTTTTTGCCGCATATTTTACAGATCTTTGCCATGATTGTCCTTAATATACAATAATTTTCAATTTCCTGCAACCAAAATCTATCGAAAAAAGAAGCGAGCGCCGAAGCCGGCATTCACCTGCAGATCGGTCGATGGCGTGAGATCGATGATCGGGGCAACCTCGAGGAACAGATCGACCGGGGCATCTTTGAACAGGTAACCGATGCCGATGACACCCCGCACTCCAACCCTCGCGTCCGTGTCCCGTCCCGTCTTGATTCGGCCTCCGACTCCAAAATACAGTGGGACATTTTCGGTTGTCTCGAACACATGGAATGAGTGATACAAGTAATCGGCATGAATGTGGAACGATCCTTCCCTGACAAACGACCAGGCCAGCCCGATATCGATCGCCGACCGGGAATCCAGCCACCCCTTGAAGCTGAAACCGGTCGGTTCGCCGATGATAATGCCGAGACCGACTCCGCTACCCTGGCAGCGTGCGCTCGCAGGGAAGGCGAGGAGGATCAATACGGCGAAGAGCAAAATCCTTGGGAATCGCATGTTCAATCTCCTTATGATGGTGAAGAGAGCTCACGAGGCGCGAAGCGCGCTGACAATATCAAGCCGTGCGGCTCGCGCAGCCGGCAGGAATCCGCCGATTATCCCCATGACGATGGCGAAGGTAAATGATTGTATTATGATTATTGGGGACACTGCAAACTTAAACGCGAGTTCCGAGAAAGAGGTAAAATTAATCATAGAAACATTGATAAACTGCAAGAACGACGCAAGCACAATGCCGACCACCCCACCAATCAGCGCGAGAAAGATTGATTCCAGGAAGAACGTCCACAATATGCTCTGCCGCCGAAAACCCAATGCCCGGAGAGTGCCGATATCAACGGTCCGGTTTGAGACTGCCGCATACATCGTGATCATTGCGCCGATCATTGCGCCCGCACTGAAAATCATCGTCACGAAGATGCCGAGCGCGCTGATAAAAAATGCCAGGTCCTCAGATTGCTCGTCGTAAAACTGTTTCTCTCGTTTTGGCTCGAAATACTGAAGCCGGATGTCTTTGTCGAGTGCAGCTTTGAATTCTTCAAACGAGTTCGGATCATCGAGACGGAGCAGGACGATCGAAACCGCGGAGAAACGTCCAAAGGCTTGAGAGAGCTGATCAACGTCTCCCCAGATTTCGGAGTCGAACCCGCTCCCGTCGGAGTCGAGAGTGCCGACGACCGTCCAGAAGTCACCGCCGAACTTCACTTTTTCTCCGATTGAGACTCCCCGGAAACGATTGGCGATTGATCTGCCCACAATGATTTCGCGCGAGCCCCAGGTAAACATTCTTCCTTCCGCCAGCTTCACCTGGGATCGAAGTTGTACCCCCTCGGGTGTAACCCCCCGCACGGTAACATTTCCGAAACCGTCGCCCTTTTGATAAGTCAAATTAATGATCACTACACCGTCGCCAGACACAAGAGGCTTGTCACTAGCTGACGTTGCGATATGTGGCAATGCTTTGATAATATTGACTTGCTCACGACTGATAATGCTCGTGATTTCGCCGGTGGCAGATTTTCTCAAGATCATTACATTATTCTCTGAGCCCGTAGCCACCAGAGTCTTCCGCACCCCGTCAGCCATCATAAGAACTGCGGTAAAGACGAACACGACCAATGCTATTCCCGTAACGGTGAGTACAGTTGTGAGTCGCCGGGTGACCATGTTTCTTACAGTGTACTTGAATGGAATTTTCATATTAGACCCAAACGCCGATTACCCGATTTGCCTCAAGCCGTCCACGATCGTCGTTTTGATTGCGCGCTGCAATGGAAATAGGGCAGCGGCAATCCCGACGAACAGTCCGGACGAAATTGCAAGCACCAAGGTGTTCGTCTGCACGTCAAAAATCGGGAACCACCCTTTCGGCAGGACACCCGCAAACCACGATGTGAGGGGAAATGTCAACGCCAACCCGGCGGCGCTCCCGATGACGGAGATAAGGACCGATTCACCCGCAATAAATCCTGTGAGGTGTTTTGTTGTGAAGCCTAGAGTTTTGAAAACGGCATACTCTCGAGTCCTTTCGCGAGCTGCCATAATCATGGTATTTCCCAACACGAGCATGATGATTCCAATGATCACGAATGAGATGAAATTCATTCCCTTGAGTATCGCGCTCGCAGACGCAATGAATCCCTGTTGGAATGCACGCTCCGTTTCGGTTTTCGTTTCGGCGCTCGAGTTAGAGAACAGCTGGTCGATCTGATCGGCAACCCGGGACGCCTCCGACGGGCTGGTAATCTTGACAACGTACCACCCGACATCGCCGGCACGCTGGGGCCACTCTTCCCGCAGGCGCTCGTCGAGATATTTCCAATGAAAGAGCATGTTCGACGGATCCGTCATTTTATCGCGCGGAACGTATATTCCTCTGATGACGAACTCCCAACGGCCCGGATAGATATCCCCTTCCATCGGCATGATGTCGCCAATCTTCAGACTGTACCGGCGTGCCAGCTCTTCCCCGATGACACACGCGTTGCGTTCCTTGTTGAAGGCCTCGAGCTGATCTTTTGGAACGATGAGTTCGGGATACACATCGAAGAACGTTTCATCGTCAATCGCCAGCCGTGCGAAGAACTGTTTTTTGTCGATATAGACCCCGCCGAACCAGTTAGCATAAGTGACGTTCGTGATTCCGGGAACTTTCAGTATCCGGTCGCGATACGCGTACGGTAGAGGAAAGATGAATGACACTGCATGGCGGGAGATTAAGCGGTTCGCAGCCGAGGCCTCGACTCCCAGATACCACATTTGTACGACCGTTTGAAGCACGCCGAATGCACTCACCGCGATCGAAATTCCGAGAATGGTGAGGATCGTTCGAAGCTTGTGTCGGAGTGCGTTCTTTAGAACAAGTTTAAGGATGAACATAAAAGCCTCTACGAGAGTTCACCTTTTTCAAGATGTCTGCTCGTATGCGCTTTCTCCGCGGCGCGCGGATCATGGGTCACCATAATGATCGTCTTCTTGAATTCGCCGTTCAGTCGCTCCAGGAGCTTCAGGATCTCCTCGGCGGAGACTTTATCGAGGTCGCCTGTGGGTTCGTCTGCCATCAGGAGCGTCGGGTCGGCGACGATCGCGCGGGCAATTGCGACACGCTGCTCCTGTCCCCCCGAGAGTTGTTTCGGATAATGGTGCATCCGATCTTCGAGGCCTACCACCTTCAGCGTGAACTCAACATGCTCCTTCCGTTCTTTCTTCGAAAGCTTTGAGAGGAGAAGTGGGAGCTCGACGTTCTCGAATGCAGTCAACACAGGCATGAGATTGTAAAACTGAAAGATGAAGCCGACGTGCCGCGCCCGCCATCGGGCAAGCGCTGATTCTCCCAGTTTGGCAACATCGGTATTCGCGACGGAAATATCGCCGCTCGTAGGCTGGTCAATTCCGGCAATGAGATTCAGCAGTGTAGTTTTTCCAGAGCCCGATGGGCCCATCAACGCAAGGAACTCACCTTCGGGGATCTCGAACGATATGTTCCTGAGCACCGGAATCTCGAGTGAGTCTCTCCAGTACGATTTTGCTACGTTACGTAACGATACGATGGACATGGTTGATTTCGGATTTCGGATTGTTGATTTCGGATTTCGTCATCCCGGGGACGTTTTCTGTTTCCTGTTTGCTGTTTCCTGTTTACTGCCTACTATTTACTGCCTACTGATTACTTCCTCCTGCCTACTTTTTCACATTCACCTTCATCCCCGAACGCAATCCTTCCGACGGCTTCACGACAACTTTATCGCCGGCAGACAGCCCCGACAGGATCTCGACCATGCTGCCGATACTCCCACCCACTTCGACGGGGACTTCAGAGATGATGTCATCCCTGCAGACAAATACGATCTTTTTCTGATGATGAGTTGTAATTGCGTTTGAATTGACCGCGAGTTTTGGTGGAGCATTAACTTTTTCCGCCAGTTCCTTCGAAAGAAAATGTACTTTCGCGCTCATTTCCGGCAGAACGCGAGTGTCGCGGTCATCAAAACGAACTTTTGTCAGGACAGTCGCCTTGGCACGATCTGCAGTCGGGACAATTCTATCCACCCTGCCGCTGTAGCGCTGTTCGGGATATGCATCCAGTACGATCTCGCACGGCTGGTCAAGTTTGATCCGCTCGATGTTTGACTCCGAGACATCCGCCTCGACCTGGAGAGACGACATGTCGGCAAGCGTTACCACCGCGACGCGGGAGCTGGCGCCGGCTGCGAAAGGCGCGACAACTTCGCCGATATCGGCGTTCTTTGTCAGTATCGTCCCATCGAACGGCGCACGAATGCGAGTATTTTCCAGTTGCACCTGGGCTGCCCGGACGGCTGCTTCCTTCGAGGCGATCGCAGCCACGACTCTGTCATACCGCGCGCTGGCTCCATCAAGGTCGGCTTGCGATACGAGACGGGAGTCGAAAAGCTTCTTCGCCCGCGCAAGCGTCCGTTCGGCGTCATTGCGGTCGGCCTTCGTACCCTCAAGGTCGGCGCTCGCCTGAGCGAGTGACGCTTCCACATCTTCGCTCTCGATCCGGGCGATGATATCGCCTTTTTTTACCTTGTCACCCTCATGAAATCCGAGGTAGACAATTCGACCGGTCGCTTTTGAAGCAATTGAGGCTTTGCGTTGCGCGACGACATATCCGCTCGCCGTAAGGAGGGAACTTGCCTGAGATGGCGAAACATATCCGACAGTGGCCAGTTCAACGACCTCTGCCGGTCCAATCGTCCGGAAGAAGAAAAAGGCGGCGAGCGCAAGTGCGACCACACCGCCGAAGTACAAGGCGAGCCGCAGAGGAGACCGGGGAGGGTCTCGACGTGGAGAACCCGCCTCCCGATCTATTCGTAGTCTTGATAAATCGGCTTGTTCCGGTGAAGTCATGGATCTTCGTGATATGCGTGTAAAAGATACGTTCAAACATAATCAAAACTGAGAATGTTTGCAAATCAGAACGGATTTTCATTAATTGGACCACATATGAACGTACTCGGCATCGAAACGTCGTGTGACGAGACATCCGCAGCCGTGATGCAACGTGGCGTGCTGAAGTCGAACATCATCGCTTCCCAGTTTGTTCACACCCTCTACGGGGGCGTTGTACCCGAGCTTGCCTCGCGCGCGCATCTGCAAATGATCGTCTCTGTGGTAGATGAAGCATTGCGCGTGGCTGACATTGAGAAAGATGGGTTGGATGGGGTAGCCGTCACGTACGGTCCCGGGCTTGCCGGCGCATTGCTGGTGGGCCTGAACTTCGCTAAGGCATTGACATACGGATTGGGAGTGCCGTTCGTCGGAGTGAACCATATGGAAGCCCATATCTACGCAAACTTCATCGATGATCCGAAACCGCAATTTCCGTTCCTCTGTTTGATTGTGTCTGGAGGCCACACCCAGCTTGTGCTCGTACACGAACTTTTTCAGCATGAGCTTCTTGGCGAGACCCGCGATGACGCTGCCGGCGAGGCGTACGATAAGGTTGCGAAAATGCTCGGATTGGGATTTCCCGGGGGTCCCATGATCGATAAGCTCGCGGCGACGGGCGATCCGACGTTTATCAAGTTTCCACGCTCCTACCTCGATGAGAACACTTACGACTTCAGCTTCAGCGGGATCAAAACGTCCGTACTATATTTACTCCGTGATCGCAAGTGGAGTTTCGCAGGCCAGGATCACCCGACGACGCCATCGAGGACGTCCCGTGATGTGCCTTCAGCGAATAATCGTCAACTCATTTCCGATCTTTGTGCGAGTTTTCAGGCGGCAGTCATTGAAGTGCTTGTTGAAAAAACCATGCGCGCAGCTGAACAACTCGGTGTCCGCGAAATAACGATTGCCGGAGGTGTTTCCGCGAATTCCGAGCTCCGGAAGAGAATGAAGTTGAGGACGGAAGCAAGAAACTACAGACTCCACATCCCGAAACCCGCGTTCTGTACGGATAATGGCGCCATGGTCGCGATGCTTGGTTACTTGCGTCTGATGGCAGGTATGAAATCTGATTACGGGATGAA
>DASYTP010000197.1:0-5124 GCA_036002145.1 Bacteroidota bacterium
GAAAAAATCACATGCGACGATGATGCATTCCTTCTGATCGCCAAGCGCGCCGACGGGTCACTGCGAGACGCACAGAGTATGTTCGATCAGGTCGTCTCCTTCTGCGGGAACACAATCACCGCCAGGCAGATTATCGAGATGTGGAATATTGTTGACGAGGAAATCTACTTCAAGACGACCGGGCTTATTAAAGCGAAAGATATCAAAGGCGGCTTGCTCTTCATCGACGAATTCACCAGGGAAGGACACGACAGCCGCGAGTTCCTGAACGGGCTCGTCGAACATTTCCGCAATATCCTCGTGGCACGGGTGACCGGCGATACGAAACTGATTGAAACATCGGAGGCGTACAGGAAACGCTACCAGGATGACAGTGCGGTTTTTTCCGAAAATGATCTGCTCCGGCTGATAAAAATTGCCGGTGATACCGCGGCGTCTCTCCGCTGGAGCCAGCAACCGCGCCTGACCCTTGAAGTAGGCATGATGCAGATGATCAAAATGGAAAGCAGTGTTCAAATCGACCAATTGCTCCACGACCTTCAAGCGCTAAAAAAAAAGGTTGACGGGAGATCTCACGATGATCTCTCCGCGCTTCCCGTCAGCACAAACGAGGTCCCGGCTCACACGACAACCCGCAGGCATGAGACGTCGTTGCAATCGGGTTCGCGCACCGACAAGCCTGGCGCAGCTCCCGTTCGCGCAGAATCCCGCCAGTTGCACGTCCAGGACAAGAATGCGGCCACATTTGCTCCGGAACCGACGACACCTGTTATCCACGAAATGGCAGCCGAATATCCCTCGCTGCAGCTGTCTACGGACGATGCCAGGCATCGCTGGTCGTCATTTGTCGATGAGGCCCGGAAACACCGCATCGATCTCTGGTCGATGTTGAACGAGACGACCTTCATCGACGTGCGCGCCGATCGCCTCCGGATCGAATGTCCCGACGACTTCCACATGGAAGCGTTGAAGCGCAACCGCCAATTCCTCAGCGGACTTGCCCAGAGGGTCTATGGCGCCAAGGTCATACTCGAGACGATGCTGGCGAAGGAGGTTCCCGGCCGGTCGGAGAGTGAGGAAGGATTACCGCAATCGCCCGGGCAGTATTCAACGCCGGGCGAAAACCTCAAGCAGCACCCGGTGGTTCAGGCGCTGATGAAGGAATTTGGAGCAGTTGAAGTAGGGTAAGGGTCTTCGATCCTTACGAGCTTCGAGAAACAGGATGCAGGGTATGTCTCCGCCCCCGACTGGAGAAGATCAGAAACACTCCCTACCCCCTTTAAGCCTCACAAAGCTCCCTTGACTC
This sequence comes from Bacteroidota bacterium, assembly GCA_036002145.1. Taxonomy (GTDB): domain Bacteria; phylum Bacteroidota; class Ignavibacteria; order UBA10030; family SZUA-254; genus DASYTP01. The sequence goes on from DASYTP010000197.1 coordinate 1,307, forward strand.
TCGGAGGTTTATTTTCTATATTATTGCTGTTCTGTCCGGAAAAAGCCGAAATTTGTGTCCGTATCAGCAGTTGGAGTCACTATGGAACAGCGAAAACCACTCGACGATTTGAAGATACGCATCTCGGGACTCTCCAACGGCCTTCACGAATATCGTTTCTGCTCCGATCCATCCGAAGTCGGACTTGGAGAAAATTTTACCGTTCCCGTGGAAGTTGATGCGGTCCTCGATAAGACTGCGACGCAGCTCTATCTGATAGCCAGTATTCGTACTAGTGGACTCTTCAGTTGCGATCGGTGTGTCGAAAAATTCGCGCAATCGATTGCAGGTTCGTACGCCGTTTTCTATGTCTACAACGAGCCCGAGCCGGGAAAGCATGACCTCGAAGAGGTCCAGCTCATTTCGACCGACACGGTGCACCTGGATCTCTGGGAAGACGTTCGTCAGATGACGATGCTCTCCGTCCCGCTGAAGCTCCTGTGCCGGGAGGACTGTAAGGGTCTTTGTCCCCAGTGCGGCACAAACTGGAACGAACGCCCCTGCACATGCAAAGATGGATACGGAGATCCACGGTGGGAACGACTGCAGAGTTTATTGCACAAATAATCAAGGAACCACGACATGCCAAACCCTAAACGACGACATTCGAAATCCCGCGGCGCCAAACGTCGCACACATTACAAGGCGACTCAACCCTCGACCGGAGAGTGCCCGAACTGTCACGAGCCCAAGCTGCTTCATCGTGCCTGCCCGCACTGCGGCTACTACAACGGGCGCTCCATCGTCATTCCCAAGGAATCGTAAGTTTTCCCTTGCGGGATTTCCGCATCATAGTCAGTGACGGCACGCGTGTGCCGTCCGTTGTATTGAACCGTGCCTGACGATGGACCGTGGAAACCGCACCTTCGCACATACGAATCGCCATAGATGCCGTGGGTGGGGATTTTGCTCCACGGAACGTCATCGCCGGATCGCTTGATGCGCTCCGTGAAGCGAACAACAGATTCGAAGTGCTGTTTGTCGGTCCCGAACGTCTCATCGCTAGCGAGCTGAATTCCGCGCAGCATAATGGACTCACGTACGGCGTTATCGATGCGCCGGAGGTGATCGATATGCACGATTCGGCCACGGCGGCATTGAGAGAGAAAAAAAACTCCTCCATCAGCATCGGTATGACGCTTCACAAAGAAGGGAAAGCAGATGCCTTCGTCAGCGCCGGGCACTCCGGCGCCGTGATGTCGGCGTCCACCTTAATCCTCGGGCGTATCGAAGGTGTGGGTCGCCCGACCATCGGAGCGTTTTTCCCGAGTGAACGCGGAGTCTGCCTCCTGCTCGATGCGGGGGCAAATGTCGACTGCAGGCCGCAACACCTCTACGAGTTCGCCGTCATGGGCTCTATCTACTGCGGCCAGATGTTCGGCATTCAGAACCCGACCGTCGGATTGCTCAGCATCGGTGAAGAGCCTTCGAAGGGCAACGAGGTAGTAAAAGAAACACATAAGCTTCTGTCACAGAGCAAGCTGAACTTCATCGGTAACGTGGAGGGACGCGATATCCTTCAGGGCAAAGCACAAGTGGTAGTCTGCGACGGTTTTGTTGGGAATATCATATTGAAATTTGGAGAAAGTGTGCCGTCGTTCTTCAAGAATAAATTGAAACAGTACACCGAAAAAAGTGTGTTCGGTAAGCTGATCGGCCTGATGATGCGCAACACGTTGCGCTCCGCGTTCAAAAGTATGGACTACGAAGAACACGGCGGCGTGCCGGTGCTGGGTGTGAACGGGGTCTCGATCATCGGTCATGGAAAATCTTCCCCCAAGGCGATCAAGAATATGGTGCTGAAGGCGGAGGAAGTGGTGAAGAAAAGGATCAACTTCAAGATCCAGGAAGCGCTCGCCGGAAGAACATGATGCCACAAAAAAGACGCGCTGCAATCACTGCAGTGGGACACTACGTGCCCGACCGGGTTCTTTCGAACAAAGACCTGGAAACAATGGTCGATACGACCGATGAATGGATTCGTACGCGCACGGGGATCACCGAGCGTCGAATTCTGGACCAGGGTGGCACCTCCGATCTGGCTGTCCCTGCGATACGGATGGCGCTGGCGAACAGGGGCATTTCCCCGGAGGAAATCGACGTTATCATCGTAGCGACAGTCACGCCGGATATGTTCTTTCCTCCGACCTCAGCAGTCATCCAGGAGAAGATCGGCGCGAAGAACGCATGGGGGTTCGACCTTTCTGCGGCATGTTCCGGGTTTTTGTATGCGCTCGTTGTTGGAAGCCAGTTCATTGAAACCGGGGCATACAACAAGGTCCTGGTCGTGGGCGCGGACAAGATGAGCTCCATCGTCGATTACCGGGACCGCAACAATTGCATCCTGTTCGGCGATGGCGGCGGCGCAGTGCTTCTTGAGGCGAGCGATGATCCAAACATCGGAATCATCGACTCCAAACTCTATGGCGACGGCTCCGGCGGGCGCTACCTGCACATGAAGGGCGGAGGAAGCCTTAACCCGGCATCTCATCAGACGGTCGACCAGGGAATGCATTACCTGTATCAGGATGGCAAGGCGGTGTTCAAGGTTGCCGTCATCGGCATGGCCGACGTGTCCGCTGAAATCATGAAGCGCAATAACCTCACCGGGGCAGACGTCGATTACCTTGTGCCGCACCAGGCAAACCTGCGCATCATCGACGCCTGCCGCGAACGGATGGGGCTCGATCCTTCCAAAGTAATGATCAACATCGATAAATATGGCAATACTACGGCTGCAACGATTCCGATGTGTCTCTCCGAGTGGTGGCACTGTGGCAAGCTCAAAAGAGGGAATACGCTTGTGCTTTCGAGTTTCGGCGCAGGTTATACCTGGGGAGCAGTGCTGGTGAAGTGGGCGATGAATAATCCGAAGAAATCGTGAATGGAGCGACATGTCTAAACTCTCCTACATCTTTCCCGGACAGGGCGCCCAGTACGTCGGTATGGGAAAGGACTTGCATGAAAAGAATTCTTCCGCGCGAGATATTTTCCTGCAGGCCGATTCCATCCTCGGTTTCCCGATAAGCGAGATTTGTTTCGAAGGACCTGAAGAAGAACTCAGGCAGACGAAGAATACTCAACCGGCAATTTTCTTGCACAGCATTGTTCTCACCCGACTGATCGAGCATAGCGACGTCGCCATGACCGCGGGGCATTCGCTCGGCGAATACTCTGCGCTTGTCTTTGCCTGCGCGATGTCGTTCGAGAGCGGTTTGAAACTTGTGCGCCTGCGGGGCGAGTTGATGCAGAAAGCCGGAGAAGAACAAGCCGGAACAATGGCGGCAATCGTCGGGCTCGAACCGACTGCCGTGGGTGAAGTTTGCTGCAAGGCCTATCCCGAGGGTGCGGTGCAGTGCGCGAATTACAATTCTCCCGGTCAGGTCGTCATCAGCGGCAGCATCGGCGGCGTGCGGAAGGCGATGGAGATCGCGAAACAACGCGGTGCGAAGCTGGTAAAGGAGCTTGTCGTGAGCGGCGCGTTCCATTCGCCGTTGATGCAGAGTGCCCGGGAAGGGTTACAGCAAGCCCTCGCGTCGACCACGATCCGGGATGCAAGGATTCCCGTGTATGCCAATGTTACAGCGGGTCCGGTGCAAAAGGCCGGAGAAATTCGTACATTGCTGTACGAGCAGCTGACCAGCGCGGTTCGCTGGGAACAAGCGGTGCGCAATATGATCGCCGATGGCGCCACCTCGTTCGTGGAAGTTGGACCTGGGAAAGTTTTGCAAGGACTGGTGAAGCGCATCGATGCAACGGTGGATGTTCGCGGTATCCAG
>DASYTP010000198.1:0-9032 GCA_036002145.1 Bacteroidota bacterium
TATAATATAGCATTAAACCGAATCACGCATGAAAATGGCCTTCGTCCGCATAGCTCTGTTCTGCGGTCTTGTTGCGGCATCAAGTCTGTTCGTAACATCCTTATTTACACAGACACTTTCGGGGAATATCGTCGATGAACAGGGCGAGCGACTTCCTAATGTGAGAGTTGCAATCCCCGCCTTGCAGATGGGAACCATAACGGACAGTGCGGGAAATTTCTCCCTGAGGAATCTTCCCGCCGGAGTCTACACAATAGAAATCTATGCTCTCGGGTTCGAGAGAGTTTTCCGGACCGCGGAACTCACCGGGTCAGACGTAAAGCTGGATGTTATGTTGCATGAGAGTCCGCTCGAGATGTCGGCTGTGACGGTTACTGCGAAACCACAGCCGTCGGATATTCTGAACTCGGCGCAGCCTGTCGCAGCGATTGAAGACAGACAGCTCGATCGGGAACGCGGCCAGAGCATCTCGCAAGCCATAGAAAAGTTGTCGGGCGTCTCCATGATTTCCGCAGGCCCGCTCAATACCAAGCCGGTGATCCGTGGCTTGAGTGCCCAGCGGGTCGTCGTCGCAGAAAACGGTGTGAGGCATGAAAGCGAGCAGTGGGACGACGTCCAGAGCCCGGAGATTGATGGAATGGATGTTGAACGGATCGAAGTTGTCCGCGGACCGAACAGCGTGTTGTACGGGTCGGATGCGCTGGGCGGAGTGGTGAATGTGATCACGGATGAATTTGACGTGCCGCGTGAAGACCTCATCCCGCTTGCCGGTGAGGTCAGATTAAACGCATTCAGTAATAGCCGGCAATTTAGCGAAGGACTCTCCCTGTTTGGCTCTCGCGGCATCTTCAACTACAAGATGAACCTGGGCTTGCGCAACGCGGGAGATATCTCGACTCCCGACGGTAACCTCTTCAACAGCGGAGCCAGGGAAGTAAATGGAAAAAGTTCCTTCGGCATACGGGAGCATTGGGGCTCCGTCGGCGTCGCTTACTCACACTTCAGTCAAAAGCTGCAGGTTCACCCCGATCCGGCAGAGTTACCCCGGGAAGATCCATTCCAGGATATTACGCACGACAAGGTGCATCTCTCCTCGAACCTTCATCTTGCACCTGTGCGGGTGGAAATGCACGCGACGTGGCAACGTAACGGGGGACCGGAGTTCGTCAACGGAGGCCAGGACTGGGTGGAGACTGATCTGGCGGATGAAAACATCGAGGTCACTTCCTCCTCCTTCGATACGAAAGTCCATCACAAACTTTCCGATCAGGTCATCGGGACATTCGGCGGGTCGTATACGGATCAGCGCATCGAGTCGCGTGGAAGAGAATTGTTGTTCCCATCTCACAGCAGTGTAAGCGCCGGTGCGTTTCTGTTCGAAGAGTTCCGGGCATCAGCGGTAAGCGTTTCTGCCGGCATCCGGTACGACTTCCGTCGTCTGCGTGTTGACGAAACCGAGGAGCTTCAGATCGGAGCTCAAATCCGGGATTACGATGCATTGACCGGCACCTCTGGCATTGTCTGGCATTTAAGCGAGCCACTCTCCTTGGCCCTCAACCTCGGAAGAGGATGGCGTGCGCCGATTGTTGAGGAACTTTTTGTTGAGGGATTTGAGCCCGGCAGCAATCGATATAAAGTTGGCTCGCCAAGCCTGGATCCCGAAGGATCAGTCAACGTGGATCTTGTTGCAAGGTACTTCACCCCGCGCTTGAGGCTGGAATTTACCGCATATCAGAACCGCATCAATCGATACATCTACCTCAGCAAAACAAATCAGGTCGATTCCGCATCCGGATTGACGCGATACGTCGAAGGACAGACGAATGCAACAATCGTCGGCTCCGAGTTTGATGCTCAAGCAGGCCTGACGGACTTTGCGGCTCTCCACGTCGGCAGCGACATAACGGTCGGGCGGAATGACGAGACCGGCGAATGGCTCCCCCAGATCCCTGCTTACCGGATTAAGCTGGGCTTACGGCTCACACAACAGACGGCCCTGATTCTTGGGAACCCCTATCTTTCAATTAACTCCAAAATTGTTTTTGACCAGAATCGGGTGGAAACGTTCGAATCTCCGACGTCCGGGTACGCGCTGTTCGATATAGGATTTGGAGGAGAACTCAGCCTGGGTACAAAGGAAGTGGAGATCGACTGCACGATCGAGAATCTTTTCAACAGAGCCTACCGCGACCATCTGAGCCGGTACAAGGAATATGCGCTCAATCCCGGTATCGGAATTTCTCTGAGAGCCGCGATGCCATTCGCTATTATTGAATAGCGCTTTCCATTCCTCATCCTGCCAAGTTGATGAGGACAATTATTTTTTCTATCTTCTTGTCAGGTGACCAATGACTACTGAAATCAAATTCGGTACCGACGGCTGGCGGGGAAAAATCGCAGAGGATTACACGTTCGACAACGTGCGCCGTTGCACGCATGGCTTCGCAGGTTACTTGAAGTCGATTTGCTCGACAGCCCAGCTTGCGCAGGGCGTCGTCGTTGGCGGCGATCGACGGTTTAACTCCGAGCATTTCGCGGCAGCGGCTGCCGAAGTGCTCGCGGGGAACGGCATCCCCGTTCATTTCTGCGGCGGCGGAGTACCGACTCCCGTGATTTCGTTCAGCGTGAAAGCGCGGAAAGCGATAGGCGCCATCAATATCACTGCAAGCCACAACCCGCCGGCAGACAACGGCTTCAAGGTGAGAGATGAGAACGGCGGTGCGATTGATCCCGATGGGCTCAAAAAGATTGAGGAGTTGATCCCCCGGGATGTCAATTCCATTCGGAGAACCAGGTTCGATGACGGCGTGGCGTCGGGAACAATCATGAAGTTCAATGCCGATGAACAATACATCGAGCAGATTAAGACCCTGGTCGATTTCGAGCCGATCAGGCAAGCCGGGTTGAAAATTCTGGTGGATCCGATGTGGGGCAATGGCGCCGGATGGTTTTCGCGACTCATCGGAGGGGGCAAAACCCAGGTCTTTGAGATTCATAGCGAGCGCAATCCCTCATTCCCGGAAATGAGCAGGCCCGAGCCCATCCCGCCGAATATCGATGCGGGTTTGAAAAAAGGCAAGGAGACCGGCGCCGACGTCATTCTCATTACCGATGGGGACGCCGACCGCTGCGGCATTGGAGATGAGCACGGACAATTCATCGACCAGCTCCGCGTCTACGGCCTGCTTGCGCTGTATCTCCTTGAAGTCCGGGCCCAGCGGGGCGCAATTGTGAAAACGCTCTCCACGACCTCCATGCTCGACGCGCTCGGCAAGCTCTACAAGGTGCCCGTGCACGAGACCGGGGTCGGTTTCAAATATGTCGCGCCGAAAATGATGGAGGCCGATGCCATGATCGGCGGGGAGGAGAGCGGCGGATACGCATTCCGTAACCACGTGCCCGAGCGGGACGGCATACTTGCCAATTTGTTCTTTCTCGATTTCATGGTGAAGACAAAGAAAAAACCGTCGGAGCTCCTGAAAATGCTGTTTGATAAAGTTGGCGCGCATTATTACGATCGCATCGACACTGTCATCGAGGCAAACCAAAAAGACGAGATCCTCAGGAAGCTGAAAGCGAATCTTCCCAAACGCGTTGACGGTCAGGATGTTGTGGGGACCAATCTATCCGATGGGTTCAAGTTTCTGTTAAGTGACGGAAGCTGGCTGCTCATTCGCTTCTCCGGCACCGAGCCGCTGGTTCGGGTGTATTCTGAGGCGAAGAGCAAAGAGCAGGTACGCGCAATTCTCCAAGAAGGAAAAAAGCTGGTAGGGGGGTAAGTGGTGGATAACTGGATCAATGGATAAATGAATAAATGAACAAATCCTTCATTCCCCTCCATTCTTCCATTACTCCAACATTCCATTACTCCATCTCCGGATGATCGAAGACAAATCGCCTTCCCTTTCCGGGATCCCTCAGCTTGGCATTCGCGCGAATCTTCCCCAGTTCTCGCTGCTTATCTTAATCAACGCTTTCGTCGGTGCGATGGTGGGGATGGAGCGGTCGATCCTACCTCTCATCGCCGAGCAGGAATTCGGGATTGGCTCACATAGCGCGATCCTTTCGTTTCTTATCAGCTTCGGCGTCGTCAAGGCGTTCAGCAATCTCTTCGCCGGAACGTTCTCCGATCGGGCAGGGAGAAAAAGACTCCTCGTCGCAGGTTGGCTTTTCGGAATCCCTGTTCCGTTCCTGCTCATGTGGGCGCCTTCCTGGTCCTGGATCGTCGGTGCAAATATCCTGCTCGGCGTCAACCAGGGGTTGTGCTGGTCAACCACCGTCATCATGAAAATCGATCTTGCAGGTCCGAAACAGCGGGGGATGGCGATGGGATTGAATGAGTTTGCGGGGTATCTTGCCGTTGCACTCGCTGCATACTTTACTGCGATCATTGCCGACCAGTACGGGCTTCGCCCTGCACCGTTCTACCTCGGTGCGGCGATCGCTGTTGCCGGATTTCTGCTTTCGATCTTCCTCGTGAAAGAAACGCACCACTTCGCAACGCTTGAGTCGGCATCTCAAACGGGCGCGGAGCGCCCACTGGAACCTGTAACCCCAAACCTCTCCGCCGAATACGTCCGCCAGACCCGCTCGACCATGTCGCTCGGGCGAGCCGATGTCGGGCTGGGATCGGCCTCAAGCAGCACACTCCAAACCAATCAGCTTTATTCGTTCGGTGACGTATTCTCTCTCACTTCCTGGAAGAACGCCAACCTCTTCAGCTGCTCTCAGGCCGGACTCGTGAATAATCTGAATGACGGCATGGCCTGGGCTTTGCTGCCGCTGTTTTTCGCATCATTGGGGTTTTCAATCGGGAAGATCGGCTTTCTCGCGGCCCTCTATCCCGCGACCTGGGGAGTCGCGCAATTGATCACCGGTGCAATGAGCGATAACGTCGGCAGAAAGTGGATGATCGCCTCAGGCATGTGGGTACAGGCGGCAGCGATCTGGCTCCTGGTGTTTGAGACGCACTACGATTTTCAAATCATTGCCCTGATCCTGCTTGGTATCGGCACCGCGATGGTTTACCCCACACTTCTTGCCGCGGTGAGCGACGCTTCGCACCCCTCCTGGCGCGCCTCAGCGGTCGGCGTTTATCGGCTCTGGCGCGACCTGGGTTACGCGCTCGGTGCGATTCTTGCGGGCATCCTTGCAGATAGATTCGGCGCAGACAGAGCCATTCTTGCCGTTGGGGCATTGACGTTCCTCTCGGGCGTTATAGTCGCAATAAAATTTCAGGAAACGGACAAATCACGAACTCCGTGAACGGATGTCTTGGTTGGAGCGAAATATTTCATTATCTTGATACGAATGAAAAAGAATCGAATTGATGATTAGGATCCTTATCGTTGCCCTTCTCACCGTAACTTCGTTCCGGATGACGCATGGAATTCAGAAGCTCAAAACATCCGGGGTAAAGGTTGCGAAACCGTCGGCAAATTACGGGAAGTATGAGTTTAAATTCACCACGCTTGACGGGAAAAAACTGAAGTTATCCGACTATGCGGGTAAGGCGGTGCTTGTCAACATCTGGGCGCCATGGTGCGGGCCGTGCAAGCTCGAGACTCCCGGCTTCGTCACGCTGTACAAGCAATACAAAGACCGGGGATTCGAGATTCTCAGCGTGGCAATAAATACCAACGAAAACGATGTCCGCACGTTCATTGAAAAATATGGAGTGCAGTTCCCCGTCGGCATCAGCGACGACGTGGCAAATCAGTACGGCACCTATGGCATTCCCGATAATTACCTTTTTAAACCGGACGGCTCGCTGGTAAAGCGGTTCGTCGGGTACACGAAAGAAGACGTGCTTCGACCTCTGCTCGAAGATGCGCTCAAGACTGTCGCGAAATCAAAGTAACCACATCGTCATTTGATTACCATTTCAAATGTATAGGAGAAACGTTATGAAAAAGTACAGTGTGCTGTTGGTGTTTGTCCTCTCCCTGACCGTGTCCCTGGCGGTCTCTCAGGAGAAGAAAGAGGAAAAGAAAGAGAAGCCGAAGGAAGTCACAATCACGGGTGAAGTCACCGACATCAAATGCCTGTTCAACGGCATGAAAGAAAACAGCGACGATCACAAGCAGTGCGCAACCGACTGCATCAAAGGGGGTCTTCCCGTCGGCATTATGGAAGAGAAAACCGACAAACTCTATATTGTGGTGCCAAAGGCCGGTATGAAGGGGGCCAACGAAGAACTTTCGAAGTACGCGGAGAAAAAAGTGAAGCTCACCGGCATGATGATGGAGAAGTACGGCGTCAAGATGATCGCCTACACGAAGGTGGAAGAAGCGAAGTAGGTCGCGCCGGCTCGTACACTGCCGGACCTGCGGGGGCGACGCCGACGGTGGGAATTTCTACTCAATTATCGTGGATGCCTGCCCGTCCCGACACATGCAGGAGTGGGCGGGTCTCGACGGGCGTGGATAAACTTGACCGCATTTTATCGGAGCATGAGGCTCATCTCATTAGTCGGCTTAAATCCGAGGGATTCATACAACCGTCGTCCATCCTCGCTTGCATGCAGCAGCACCGAGCCGAATCCCTCGTTTCGACACCATCCAACCATGATCTTCATGAGCTCCCTTGCAATACCTATGCGGCGATATCCGGGGTCGGTGTACATGTTGACAATGACCGGGCGCTTGGGAGACGGATCCGCAGGACTCGAATGATACTCAAACACGATAAGCCCGCCCCCCGCAATCACCCGTTTCCCCGCATGTTCGGCGAGCCAGCCGACGTATGAACCGTTCGCCAAACCCTTTGCAAAGAAGGGCTCTGATGTCGCCTTCATAGCGGCGAGCGCTCCCTCATCGCTATAGCCCATCTCAAAGAACATGCTGCGGCGATGGTGCATGATGACGTCGAGGTCGGCGAGAGTAGCGCGCCGGAAATTCATGTCGTCTGAAAGTGGAGTCATCGATGGTGGTCCTCGTCTCTTGCTTATTTCCAGATCGGTATTCTCACAAAGCTGTCGTTATGCCATTTGAGCTGCAAGGGCGTTGTCGCGTCGTTGATATCTTCATCGCTCACGTCCTTGCCGGTGCCGTAGTTAATTTGAGCGTAAGGATTCTTATTCACATTCAATGTCAGGAGCAGGCGACTCCCTTTAGCAAGCAGGCGGCTTACCATCCGGGTTTTATGGAACGGAATTGATTCCACATCGCCCGGCGTTAACAATTTCCTGACGCTCATGTCGCTTGCGTAGCTGGCGCGACCCAGAAAGTAAGAGAGGTGAAACAGCTCGCCGTTTGGCATGACCTCATACAATACCACGCCGATATCCATGTCCTTCTTGTTGATGCTTGCCTTGATCTCGCCCGAAAATGTACCGTTGATTGAGACCTGCTCATCGAATGGCCTGCTGATGAATGCGAATCCGTTGGAAAGGTCGGGTTGCTTGCCGACAATGAGGTCGGGATAGTAGTCGTTGTTTGTAGTCTTTCTGTCTGCAAAATCCACCTCCTGAGTGAGGAATCCTGGCTTCGATGGCTTCTCCTTCGACAGTTGATACATGTCGCCAGACGTGATTTTCATCGAGGAGTCGCCGGGGACGGTCTTGCTGTCGGTAAGATACAGCGTCAGTGTTTGATTACTCAGTGCTTCCAGCGACGGGGCATGTTTCCACTCGTTCGCACCCATCACCTCATAATTTATCTTGTCCTCGAGGAGCGCAGGTTTCGTTCCGTCGCGCATCACATAGTCGAGCCACTGAAAAGTGATTTCCGGCGTATCCATTTGCGCCACAGAGTCGATGGCGTAGCCTCTGAGCGTCGATGGCTTGCGAGTGGATTGAGCGCCGGAATGATCATATGGACCTATCAGCAAATAGTGCTCGGCATTATTGTTGTACTTGTAGTGCTCCTTGAGATAGTGCAACGCCGATTGCTGACCGTCATCGTAGTATCCCGTGATGGTGAGAACAGGGATGTTGATCGCGGCGAATTCGTTTCTGTAGGGGACCAAATCCTGCCAGTACTTGTCGTAGTCCGGATGTTGTAGCCAGCGCTGGAGCCATTTATTCGGGGCGCCATCGATGCTGTCGATGTTTCGGTAGGATTTCCCGCTGGCATACCACTTATCGTTCAGGGAATTCCATCGGTTGCGATCGAAATATGTTTCATTGTCGAGATACTTGTTATTGGTAACGTAAAACGCCCATGCATAATTGACGAACAGAAATATATTGTTCTCCATGGGCAGACCATCGCCCGGGTTGTTGGCAACGTAAGGGACGATTGTTTTGAGAGCGGGATGCAACTTCTTCGTCGCAGCCCACTGCGCGAAGCCGCTGTAGCTCCCTCCGAACATCCCTACATTGCCGTCGCTCCACGGCTGTTTGGTTATCCAGTCAATGACGCCGTACGTATCTTCGGCCACGTGTTCGTACGTGTCAATTTCATCCGGACTCAATCGTTTGCCTCGCGTCTCCGCGGTCACCCCGACGTAGCCATACGACGCAGCCCTCCGCGCTAAATTCATGCTGAGGTCGGTATATATGTTGAAGCATAACGCTGTCGGCTGCGGCGCAGTGACTCCTTTTTTCCGGACGATGATCGCGGAGAGCGTTGCGCCCCCCGTTGTCTTTATCAAAACACTGTCCTGAAAACTATAACGCTTGTTATCATCATCCTTTAACAGGCGTTTGGCGGGGGCTTCGATAAGCTTGTAAACGTTATAGAGATAATAATTCCTGCAAAGCCCCATCGCATCAGTAAGATTCAGGCTATCTTTCGCTTTCAGATTCATTAATAATTTTTGCACTTCGCGCTGCTGTTCTTCGACGCCGTTCCTGGTGAGGAATGCGGTGGAAATATGCAGTGCGCTTTTGTCGTCCAGCCGATTGAAGAGCTCAAGAAAGGCGTGTGCAAATGCCTCGTCAAATGGAACGCCGGCGGCAGCCTGCTGTAACTTCGCTTTTGAGAATAGTTCATGTTGGATGTATAACAACTCCGGATATTGAGGATCGAGGTCTTTTGAAATACGGCGCAACGAGGCAATCGAAGCGTTGGCTTCGCTATATTTTCCCG
>DASYTP010000199.1:0-4062 GCA_036002145.1 Bacteroidota bacterium
CTCGCATGCTACGCGCGAGAGGGGATCCTGTTCGAGAAGTATATCAAGGACGGCGTCGGAAATCTGATCGCACACCTTGTCGGGATGACCCTCGGAAACCGATTCGGAAGTAAACAGATATGACATACTCGTTGTTCCTTACGTTAATGAAATTCTATTTCAGAAGAATCGCCGATGTTGATACGCTTGAAATTGCCCTGAACCAGCGCACTGTTCCCAACGATGGAATTCTCGAGCAGGGCTTTGTAGACATGGGCATCTTCGCTCACGATGGAGTTCCTGACGATGGAATCGCCGACCACTGCGCCTTCTGCGATCGTCGCAAACGGCCCGATGACGGAATTCGTGATTTTCGCCCTGTCGGAGACGTAGACGGGTGAATTTACCACGACGCCGTCCAGCTTCACCTGTTGATCCAACCGCTCGAGCAGATGACGGTTCGTCGAGAGCAGGGTCTCCGGTTTACCACAGTCATACCAGCCTTCAACGTCGAACGTCCTGATCTTCTCACCGTGCTGGATCATGAGCTGCAAAGCATCGGTCAGCTGATACTCTCCCTTCGTCCGGGCGTCCTTCTCAAATAACTCGCAAATACACTTCTCGAGAAGCAAGGGGTTGCTGATCCAATACAGCCCGACGATCGCGTGTTTGCTCGGAGGGTGTTCCGGCTTCTCGATCAGGCGGGATACAAATCCGTCGCGAGACTCCACCACCCCGAAGCGTCGCGGGTCCTCCACTTCTTTTACACCGATCGCGGAACATTTCTCCTTCATTACCGGCTTGAGATTTACATCAAATATGGTATCGCCGAGAATGATGAGTATCGGCTCGTTCGAGAATGTTCCCCGGGCCAGGTAAATTGCATGGGCCAGTCCTTTGGCCTCCTTCTGTTCGACGAAATCGAGCTTCAATTTATAATGTGACAGTACATAGTCGCGGATCATATCGCCGAGGTGACCGACGATGATTGTTGCCTCGTCGAACCCGTCTTCGATGATCTTGTCGAGAATATGCCCGATGATCGGCTTGCCGGCAACGTTGAGGAGAACTTTCGGGAGAGTATAGGTGTGCGGCCGCAGCCTGCTTCCGAATCCGGCAACTGGAATAATCGCTCGCATATTACGCCGCGTCTTGAATGGTCATACAGTCCGGTAGTTTCATCGTGCCCCCAACCGGATTCGAACCGGTGTTACAAGCTTGAAAAGCTCGTGTCCTAGGCCTCTAGACGATGGGGGCAACTTGATTTCGGATTGCGGATTGCGGAATTACAAAAATGCCCGTGATCCCCAATCGCCAATCCGAAATCACCAATCCGCAATCCGCAATCACCTTGGGTGTCCAGTGGGATTTGAACCCACGACCTCCAGGGCCACAACCTGGCGTTCTAACCAGCTGAACTATGGACACCGTGTCACATTCACCCCAGGATAATGTAATTCTCGCCCTCATTTTACTTGTGGTCGAAGAACAGATTCCGCACCACAAACGAAGGGATTCTCACGCGGTAAACAACTGTAACGGAGCAAATGGCGAAAAAAGATACTCAAAAAGAGACTAATAAACAAGAGTCGAACACCGCGAAAGTCGCTCCCGAAAATTCTCGGGAGGCCTTTGGGTCGTAATCCCTCGGTTTGAACCATCGCAATCGCTACAAATGCCCATGTATCGTCAAGCGTGTCCAGCTCCAAACATGCCGGGACGAGATGTTGAAGTTCCTCTTTGGGAGTTGCAAAGGAGAGAACGAGCGAGCTTTCAAAAAAAGCCTCAACAGCAAACGGATGATTTCTTATCGATGAAAACATACTACACCCGTGGCCTTAATTTACGATTCAGCACAGATGCGTGGGAATAGCATGAGCCGAACATGAGTGACCCCGGCGCGAATCGAACGCGCAACCCTCAGCTTAGAAGGCTGATGCTCTATCCAGTTGAGCTACGGGGTCATCACTCGAAAATATACAGATTTTCTCATAATCGAACAACCGCCGATCTGAGCCAGCACTTGGGACTAAATTGTCAATTCTCGGTGAAGTTCTTGCTTTTACTTTGTATTCGTGCTATATTTGTTCTCAATATTTTGAAAGGATGCTCCATGCCACCAAAAATCAAGCTTCTCATCGTCGACGACGAGGAGGCACTTCGTACCATCATGAAGGATGAACTCAATGAGCAGGGCTACGAAGTGTCGGACGCGGACGGAGGACCGGCGGCGCTCGAGATTCTGCAAAAGAATAAACACGACGTCGTTATCCTCGACGTACGCATGGAGGGCATGGATGGCTTGCAGGTACTAAAAGAAATCCGTACAAATAATCTCGCCCGCAAAGTTATCATGCTGACCGGTGTGGATGAGCTCAAGATTGCCCGGGAAAGTCTCGATCTTGGCGCGGATGACTTCATGACGAAGCCATTTCAGTTTCAGAACCTGTTTGCCTGCATTCAGCGCGTCTTGCATGAAGCGTGACATCCTGCGCGCGGGGATTCGCAGAGGCCGTCGAGACATAACCGATCCGTTTTCCTGCCAGCACTGATTGTAGTTCCGTCAGAAAATCCGTATATTGGGGTTGAAAATTTCGCAACAGGGCGGATGGTCAAGGCGGCAGTCGTGTCTCGCCGCAGCAGCATAGGACGGTTTACCTCAGGGCACGTGGCGAAATTGGCAGACGCGCTAGCCTTAGGAGCTAGTGGGGTCACCCGTGTGGGTTCAAATCCCTCCGTGCCCACTCAGCCTTCGCGCGACATGTAATGAGCGGGAATGCAATTCTCTCTCGCCGTGCGAGCCGGCACCGTCTCATCCCCCGCAAGTTTTCACCCGGGTTCTTCATTCACCACAAGGCAAGTTTACGAATTCATGAATGTGTCAATCTTAGACATTACCGAGGTAGAAAAGGAAATTTCAGTTCAGGCGAGTGCAGATGAATTGATTCCTCATTTCGAAAAGGCATTCCAGCGCGTGTTGCCGACTATCGAGATCAAGGGTTTTCGAAAAGGTAAGGCGCCGCTCGACCTGGTGAAAAAGATTCATGGCGAGGCGATTGAGTACAATTCGCTCGATACGATCGCGAACGAAGTCTACCGTACGATCATTGAGGAGCGCAACATTCATCCGATCGGCGATCCCGTCCTTACCGACATGGATTACCGGCGCGGCGCGGCGTTGACGTTCAGGATCAAGTATGAAGTCAAACCGGACGTGCAGCTGGGAATCTATAAGGGGATTGACGCGGAGAAATTAGTCCATCACGTGACCGAACAGGAGGTTGAGGACGAAATTCTTCGCTTGCGCAAAGCCAACAGCACAATGCAGGAGGCCGCCACGGTGGAAGATGATGAACATGTGGTCACAGCCGACATCCAGCAGCTTGACGCTTCGGGATCCCCGCTGATCGGGAAGAGGAATACCGATGTGCGACTGTATCCTGCAGGTGGAACGCTCTACCGGGAAATAAGAGAGGCGCTGCACCACGCCGTCGCCGGGGAGACGAAACGTGTGACATTCGAGACTGATCATGAGGAACGCAAGATTCAAAGCCATATCGAGATCGCAATCAAAAAGGTTGAAAAAGTCAACCTGCCGGAGTTCAGCGATGAATTTGTCAGAACGTTGACGAAAGACAAAATAACGACGGTTGGGGAATTCCGGATACACCTCCGCGCAGACCTGGAAAGTTATTGGGAGGAACAGAGCGAGCGGATGCTCACAGAGAATCTCATCTCCGAAATTGTTCGCCGTCATGAGCTCACGGTGCCTGAATCTCTTGTCAAAGGGATCACGGCCTCGTTGAGGGAAGAGATAAAGAATCGCGCCCCGGAGAAGAAATTGCCCGCGGATTTTGACGAGGCAAAATTCACCGAGGAAAATCGGGCGTATGCCATCTTCCAGGCAAAGTGGTACCTCATTCGCGAGCGGATACTTGAGGCAGAGGGGCTGAAGGTGGAAGACGCCGAGCTCGCAGAGCTTGCTGCCTCGGAAGCTCCCAGGTTGGGAATCGACAAAGAACGGCTCGTCACATTCTACAAATCATCGGATGCAGTACGGGAGAGATTGCTCACCGATAAGCT
>DASYTP010000200.1:0-7882 GCA_036002145.1 Bacteroidota bacterium
GTATCGCTTCGATAAATTGCCTCCTGCTCCAGACGATTCTCGGGTTCAGAATCCAGACAAGCAGCAGGGGCGCCACAATAAGGTTGCCAGCGGCGTCTCCCAACCACCATGTGTACCAGATTGAGATCAGATCCTCCCACCGGGCAAAACCGCCGAGGGCAAGGCTGGTGACACCGATCGTCGGGCTCACAATCGTGCTCACCATGGCTGCAAGAATCGTGAAATTAAAAACACCCACAGGTTGATCCAAGACACGCTGACCCCCCGAATATTTCCCGACCAGGTAGGCGCCGATTATCCCCTCCAGAGTATTCCCTCCGGCAATGAACAGAGAAGTAATCTCATTGCCGGCGGTGGTAAGGTTGACAATGTAGGCGCCAAGAAAAACCCCGGGCCAGATTCGATACCCGAACGTCATGAATGCTACGAGGACAATGCCAGTCGGAGGCCATACAGGTGAGGCGCTGACGTGAACAGTAGCGAGCGACAGGGAGAATTTGCCGGTAATGATGTAAATGCTTGCGAAGAGGATATTCAGAACGACCATGCCCCACCCCGACCGACTCCAACCCCGCGTAGACCGTTCAGTCGCGTTATTCAAAGGCGAATACTCCCATCAATCGCGGTTATTTCCAGAATTTTGATAATTTTTCTTGAATCGTTGGATGAATGTATGGAAGATTTGACTCAAAATCCAACGCTGAGATTCACGTGGTGGGTGAAAACCCATCGAGGGCCTTACGGGGAATCGAGCTGCAGCACCGGTGCCAGACGACTAGTCATGAACTTCGCGGCCACATTCAATACAGATTCCGTCGGTGATCTGAGACCCGGGGAGGTCTTCGATAAATGTCCGTACTTCTTTCCAGTACCGTTCGTCTACCCGGCTTTTCTTGCAGTTAGGGCAAATAGGAAGCAGCGAGTACAATCGCTCGGCTTTTTCAAGCACACGAATCAATTCTTCTCCCTGTTTACTGAGAATCGCTTCGAGCTCGAAATTTCGCTCCTCCAGCTTCTTGATGAGCAAATCACTGTACTGGCTCGTTTTTTCAATTTCACCGGTCGCTGGCAGGACTGAATGGTGAACGGCGCCTCGTTGGGCCACGACGCTCTGAAGTTTTTCCAGCAGCACGTCCATGCTCACAGGCTTCCTGAAAAAAAAGTCTGCACCGTATTCTCTTGCCATTTCCTCGTCGTTCGGCGTTGTGAGTGTACCGGTGTAAATGATGAATGGAGTATCCTTCGTTTCCTTGCGTTTCCGCAGTTCAGTGCAGAGTCGCAGACCATCCATCTTCGGCATGAGCAGATCCGATATGATGAGGTCGACGGCTTCGGTTTCGAGCGCCTTTAGTGCTTCAACGCCGTTTTCCGCTTCTACTATCCGATACCCTGCGGAAGCAAGTACTTCCCTCAAGATCGTCCGGCTGAAATCGACATCGTCGACAACGAGAATTGTCATGACATCATCTCCTTCGAAGTTCGTTGTGCCAGATTCAAGGAACCACCATATGAAAGTCTAAATATTTTTTCGAAAAAAGGCAAACAGGGGTCTCGATCCTGGATCCTGGATCCTCGATCCCCTACTTTGTACTGTGTACTGAGTACTGAGTACTGAGTACTGAATACTCCCCCCTCAAAGCCACGCGATATCCTCAAATTTCTTGATCTGCTCGCGATCCCGCGGGAGGGATCCTTCACACCTCGGCTTCAGATCGAACACCTTTCCAGGATTGAGAATATTTCGGGGATCCATCATTTGCTTCAGTGTTCTCATCATGGAAATTGAAGGTGAGCCGACCATTTTCTCGAGCAATCGTTTCTTGTATAAGCCGACTCCGTGCTCTTCCGTAATCGTGCCGCCGAGATCAATCGCGGCTTCCTCGACCTCAAAGACCGTCTTCTCCGCGCGGGCAAATTCTTCCGGATCTCTCTCGTTCGTGAGGTAATTAGGATGAAGATTCCCGTCGCCGGCATGCCCGAAATTTCCGATGAGAATGTTGTTCTTTTTCCCAATTTCACGAATACGGGAAACAAGGCGGGCAAGATCGGCACGCGGAACCGCGACATCTTCCATGATGGTCGTGGGCTTGACGCGCGCAAGCGACGTGAACGCCGATCGTCGAGCGGTCTTCAGCCTGATCGACTCATTTTCATTCTGCGCAAGCCTGACCGATCGCGCACCGTTCATCATGCAGATCCTGTCGATCATCTCTGCATCCTCGTCTACAACCGGCTTCCTGCCGTCGACTTCAATTAATAATATCGCTTCCGCTTCGACCGGCAACCCGAGATGCGCGTACTCCTCGACGCAACGTATTGTCGTGTTATCCAGAAACTCCAGCATGGCGGGGGTAATCTTCGCGGCAATGATCGCTGAAACGGTCCGCGCCGCATCTTCCATCGAGGCATATACCGCCAGCATGGTCTTGTACGTCTCAGGTTTGGGGATGATCTTCAATAAGATGCTCGTGAATACCCCGAGTGTGCCTTCAGACCCGACGAGGACGTCTTTCAGATTGTAGCCCGCAACGTCTTTAACACTCTTTCCCCCCGTATGGAGAATCTCACCCGTAGGCAACACGACCTCCAGGCCGAGGACGTAGTTTTTTGTGACGCCGTACTTGAGCCCGCGCAAACCGCCTGAGTTTTCCGCGACGTTGCCGCCAATCGTGCAGATGCTGGAGCTGCCCGGGTCCGGCGGATAGAGATACCCCAGTTGCTCGACGGCGCGATGGAGCGTTCCGGTGATGACGCCCGGCTCAACGAGAACCGTGAGATTCTCCCGATCAATCTCCAGAATTCGCGTCCAGTGATTTGTGAGGAGGACGACGGAATTCTCGGATGGCAGCGCCCCACCGCTCAATCCCGTTCCCGATCCGCGGGGTACGATTGCGAATTGTTCCTCGTTGGCAAGCCGGACAATTTGAGATACCTGGTCCGCCGTCGAGGGCCGAACGGCGGCCAGCGGAAGCTGAGGCTTCATGGCAGTTGCATCATACGAATATGCAATGCGAGCCTCGGGGGAATCGAGTACGTCTGCGCCCCCAACGATCTCTTTCAACCTGGAGAGTATAGTGGAGGAATTCATTCCCTGAAACTAATCACGTGAGCAATGGCAATCTGGATCGTTGGATTGTTGGATCAATGGATTAATGGAACAAACCAATTTCCGGAGAGTGGCAAACAGTCAGTACCCTGTAACTTTTAACTTTTAACTTTTAACTTTTGACTTTTGACTTTTGACTTTTGACTTTTACCTGATCTTCACATCGTCCTTCCGACCGCTGAGGCGATCCCCATTACCTCCTTCGTCAATTGCTGAAACAGTGCGGGGGTCAACGATTGATCGCCATCGGAAAATGCCTCCTCGGGCTTCGGATGTACTTCAACAATCAATCCGTCGGCTCCACAGGCGATGGCTGCACGACTCATCGGGATGATGAGGTCGATTCGGCCTGTGCCATGACTCGGGTCGACAATTATCGGAAGATGTGAGAGCTGCTTTATCGCGGGCACGATATTGAGATCGAGCGAATTGCGCGTGTACTCGACGAATGTCCTGATCCCGCGCTCGCAAAGAACGACCTGGTCGTTCCCGCCCGCGAGAAGGTATTCTGCGCTCATCAAAAACTCGTTCAGGGTGGCGGAAAAATTCCGCTTGAGGAGAACCGGTTTTCGTATTTTCGAGAGCGAGCGGAGGAGCTTTGTATTTTGCATGTTCCTCGCCCCAACCTGGAGCATGTCGGCATACTCGGCAACGAGCTCCACCTCCGCCGATTCCATGACTTCTGTGACGACGCCGAGCCCGGTTTTCTCACGTGCCTTCGCGAGCAGCTTCAGTCCGTCTTCGCCCAGTCCTTGAAAGGCGTACGGACTCGTGCGTGGTTTGTATGCACCGCCGCGCAGCAGTCGCGCACCGCTCGCTTTTACGGCTTCCGCCGTCACCATCAGCTGTTCCTCGGTTTCCACCGAGCACGGCCCGGCTATGAGAGCGATGGTCCTGCCTCCGATTTTCACTCCCGCTACGTCAACAATACTGTCGGTCGGCTTGAACTCCCGGCTCGCCAGCTTGTAGGGCTTCAACACCGGGATAACATTCTCAACGTGGGGCAACAGCGAAAGTTGCTCCCGTTTTATCAACCGCTCATCTCCAATGAGGCCGATAATGGTTCGCTCGACGCCCGTCGAAAGGTGTGCCTTGAGTCCGAGCTGCTCGATCCGCTCAACAACCTGCTCAATGTCTTTCTGCGAGGCACCGGCTTTCATCACAACAATCATGGATATCCCCTCTCTCGGTATGATTCAACAAAAAACCCCGCCGGAGATCGGCAGGGTTTGTTCAGTTTCAACATAGGATAGTATATGAAAGCATCCTGTGAAAGTCAAGACCTCAGAGCTATTTCACGACCATGAGCTTCATCGACTTTGAGAAGCTTCCTGCAACGAGACGATACATGTATATTCCCGATGACAACTTCCCTGCATCAAAGGATACTTCATGATCCCCCGGCGATAACTCCCGCTCAACCAGTGTCGCCACTTCTTGTCCCAGCACATCGTATACCTTCAGTATCACATAACTGGTAACCGGTAACTGATAACGAATAACCGTCATGGGGTTGAACGGATTGGGGTAGTTCTGTGCGAGGCTGAACGATTCGGGCGGGTGGGCGGAGAGATCCTGCACCCCGGTCGGAGTACCTTGTGTTTCGAATTCATACGCGTCGGCAAGCGTGGAACCCGAGGTATAACTCGTGTCGACGTCAAATCTCAAGCTGGTAAAATCCTGTCCAACAAAGTGAATATGGCGGGTCCTGGTGCGAGATTGAAAAACGCCGTCCTGATATATGAGTTCCACCCTGTCATCCACAATCCGGATCGATTGCAACGTGCGTCCATCGGGAAACGTCACGCTGCCGTACCCGTTCGCGTCGTATGTCCGTGTGGAGACCTCCGTGGTATTATCGAAATTGTATAGCGTATCTACCGCAGTCCGCTGCGTGCCGAGCGTCAATGGCAGTGGAACCTGGAGCGATTTTGGACGGAAGTATGAATATGTCGTGGAATCGGGAGAAAACGGAGGTGGCGGCGCGGGCGTAATCTGCTGGCGAATTGCCCCTCCCAGCGCATACGCTCCGTCGTTCTCCGTGCTGAAGTAGAGATATACCGAGAGGGTGAACTCATAAGGACCGAAACTTCCCGTCTGAGTAGCGACGGCACACGCGTTCGACCCTGAAAATGAATCTGCTTTCCACTGACCCGTTGATGGCAGATAATCGAAAACGGAAGTATCGCGGTTTTCCGGAATGCCCTTGGATATGCTTGAAAAATCAAACGATTGAGGCGAGCTCGATGCCGTTCCCAGGTTCACCGTCAGCGAATCGCCGAATCCATAGGTTGTTCTGGTGGTGTTGAGATAGCTTCCATCAAGATCAGCTTTCGTGAGATTAATTTGTGCCTCAGTCTGCGTCGAGATCATTACAAACAGTAACAGATAGTAGAGATTCTTCATACAGCTCCTTCATTGGTGATAGGTATTTGAAAATTAATATATGAATTCTATGGAATTGAAGCAACGTTCACTCCGAAAATTCTTGGGTAAATTGAGAAATTGACTCTCAAGAGACTCTTTTGTAACTTAATCGGCAATCCGCCTGTAACCCTTACACTCTCCAACACACGAAAATTTCAGCGATAACCGCCTTGAAAACCGTACAGTACCGCATATGGATCTTCATGATCCTCATTCTCCTGCTGACGTCTGGATTCGTTGCGTCGATGAGGGCGGGCAAATATCCCCATGTATCCAAGCCCGGTGGCTCCGGGCCGTCGCTAGTCCTGATGAGCCTCTCAGCTCACCCCGACGACGAGGATGGAGCGACGCTTGCATACTACGGGAAGCTCAGGGGCATCAATACCTACAGCCTGTTCTTTACCAGGGGTGAAGGCGGGCAGAACGAGATCGGCTCTCAGCTGTATCAGGACCTCGGCACTCTCCGTACAAACGAGACCCGGGAAGCGGCAAAAATCCTCGGCTCCGAAGTCCACTTCGCGGGCTTCCACGATTTTGGGTTCTCGAAGACCGCATCGGAAACTTTCAGAATGTGGGGAGGAGAAGACAGCGTCCTGGCACGGCTCGTCTATTATATTCGCGCACTGAAGCCGGACGTCGTTATCACCAATCACGACACGATCACGACAAAGCCGAACCGGGCGCATGGGAATCATCAGGCACTCGGGATCAGTATGTATGAGGCATTCGGGAAGGCCGCCGACGGATCCTTCCACTCCGAACAATTCCGGGATGGCATCACGCCGTGGCAGGTGAAGAAACTTTTCTTCCGCTATCGCGATTATGTCGCGAAAACGGATTCACTCGTCGTCATTGATGTTTCT
Organism: Bacteroidota bacterium; assembly: GCA_036002145.1. GTDB lineage: Bacteria > Bacteroidota > Ignavibacteria > UBA10030 > SZUA-254 > DASYTP01. Next base: position 6,397 of record DASYTP010000200.1, read on the forward strand.
CTGAAAGACGACCAGGGAACCGCAATTGCTGCTATCGGGCTTTCGGCCTTGCGCAGGCATCGCTCGCAAGGTTTGGCTCAGCTCTCCGAAGAATTTCAGAAAAGGTATTCCCTTGCGCGAAAGTATTATCTCGTCCGCCAGAGCGCCCCGTATCCGTTCGATTCAACCGACTTGTTCTCGGGGATTCAACCCTCACCGAGAGAGTCTCTCCGGATCGACGAGCCAATAGAGTCCACACCTCTCTCTCATCCGACATTCGATATTTCGAAAACAACGGCAATGCGTTCAAAAGATATTCTTGCCGGACTCGTGAAGACATATGACAGCACGATCGAGGAAGTATTAACAGCCTCCGGCATCAACCACGAATTGGTAGATTCTGTCGAACTGATGAATGGAGTCCTTGAAAAGTGTAACGTCATCATACTTGACCTTCGGGCGTATGAGTATCGACACGATGCCGTCACTTACAATAGCCGGATTCTTGAGTACGTCAGGGAAGGAGGAAACGTCGTGTGTCTCTACCATAAGGAAGGCGATTGGAACGGCAAGAACCTTGCTCCCTACCCGATGACCCTCACCGCCGAGAGAGTCACGGAGGAAGATGCACCAGTGACGATGTTGTTGCAACATCACCCGCTCCTGAGCACTCCGAATCGGATCAGCGCACTTGATTGGAACGGGTGGATCCAGGAACGCAGCATTTATTTGCCGGCAGATGACACGACAAAGACGTCGGCCAGGTACGAAAGAATTCTTTCGATGAACGATACCGATGAGCATCAACCACCGACGTCGCTTCTCTGGTGCCGGTACGGAAAAGGAACCTACACCTACTGTTCGCTCGCATTATACCGCCAGCTGAGAATCGGCAATGATGGGGCGATGAAGCTCTTCTTCAACATGATCTCGCAGCCGCGCCGCTGAATGACCGCCCATCCCCCCCCCGAAGAACTCCCGCCCGAATCCGGACGAAGGCCAACGGAGACGAGTCCGGAACTCATCCGCGGCGTGGGGCTTGCCGGCGCCACATCGCTGAATATGATCGACATGATCGGCGTGGGGCCTTTTATTACCATCCCGTTGATCGTTGCGGCGATGGGGGGGCCGCAGGCGATGCTTGGATGGATTTTTGGAGCCGTGCTCGTCGTCTGCGACGGGTTGGTATGGGCCGAGCTCGGATCCGCCATGCCGGGGTCGGGCGGCTCCTACCGCTACCTCAAACAAATCTACGACCCGGGCTCCTTCGGGAAATTCATGGCGTTCTTGTTCATCTGGCAGCTGACATTCAGCGCGCCGCTCTCAATTGCATCGGGTTGCATCGGGCTATCGCAATATGCGAACTATCTCATTCCTTCGCTCGGCATAACGCACTTTCAGCACGACTTCCACCTCGATCTCCCGCTCACCGGCGCGATTAACGCGAGCGTGCAAGTTACAAATGGAACGTTCGTTGCAATGGGAATTTGCTTCCTCGCGGTACTTC
>DASYTP010000201.1:0-2366 GCA_036002145.1 Bacteroidota bacterium
GAACAGGGCGCCGCCGGTCGAGCCGTTGTAATCGATCTCCGAGATGGGCGTTCCCGTCATGACGTCGCCGCCGTCGAGCATAAGGATGGCGCCTTTGGCCTTACGGATGCTGTCGACCTTCCACCACAATTCCTCGAATCCCCCTACCATCGGTTTCGGAGTCGATTTCACCCAGAACGCCTCATGGGGAAGAAATGCAGCATGAATATCATTCGTGTGCAAGATGGTGAGTGATTTGGGCTGCGCGTGCGAGCATGACGAGCTTATCAGTGCGACGAGGACAACAACGGCAGCACTTGGTAATCGACGAGAAAATGATTTCATGAGACGGATGAGAATTGATGAATTGAAGTACCGGACAGTCGAAGATACGCATATCTTTCGACTTGAACAAGACAAGGAAAGTGTCAGGAAGCGGCGATTGCGAATCCGGACCATCATGCGAAACCACTACAGAGGCGATCCAATCGGACAACCTCTGTAGGTGGGATCCGCGAGAATGTACGGATTAACGATTCTTCTTCTTGTGTCTCATCTTCCGCAGGCGTTTCTTGCGTTTGTGCGTTGCCATTTTCCTCCGCAATCGCTTTTTGCCGCTGGGCATGGATCTCTCCTCTTGTTATGATGGATTCGTAAATGAGTGTTGTTTAACGAGTTGCAATGCACGTCGTCCCGTTTCAGTATTTGAATCAATGGCGGCACATTTCCTAAACCAATCGTTTGCCTCCTCCAGGTTGCCGCCACGAAGGCTGACCATGCCGAGATTGTAGTGTGCAAGCTGATGTCGGGGATTGACCGACAATGCTCTCACCATCTGTTCTTTTGCGGCGGTGAGATACTGCTCCCTGTTCATCGAATCGCGCAGCGCCATCTCGAAATATGCCGTGCCGAGATCGACGCGCGCGTCGGGGTTGGCCGGATTGATCTCCAGATACCGATCATACATCATGATCGCGCTTGCGAACGCCCTTGTGTCGTAGTAGAGATTTGCCAAACGGAGCAGTGCCGTGCTGTTCTTCGGTTCGGTTTTTAACGCCTCCTGCAGTGATTCGATTTCTTTGACGATAGTTTGGGCATTTTGCGATAATCCGGAAGGCGGCATCCCCGGCGGGGGTGGATCCTTACGACTGAACCGTACGGCCACGAGCACGAGAACGAGGAGTACAGCCACGCCCGCCGGCAACTTCCAAGTCTGAAGCGGGCGAAGGGAATGGCCGGAAGAATGTCGCTCAACCCCTTTCTTTCCAGCGGGATGGGGAGCGGACTTCGTCGATTGGAGTGCCGCCCCACAGCTGGTGCATGCAGTAGCACCGGGCGGATTGATCTGACCGCACAATGTACAAGCTGTGCCGGTCGCGGAAGGAGGTGTTTCCTGGGTGGGTGTTCCCGCAAGCGAAGCTGCCGGCCAATCGACCATCGTTCCGCATGTGCTGCAGAACCTGTCCGATGGCACGATTTCGTTACCGCATTTTCGGCAGCTCAGTTTCGGGATCATGAGCTCATATTGACGGTTGTTGCATTTTCTTCAGGTTCTCGTTCACCACTGACCGCAACTCTTTCGACACTTTGAAATACGGCACAAAATGTTCATCAACCTGCACCTGTTCTCCAGTCCGTGGATTACGGGCAATTCTCCCCTTTCGCTTTTTAGTCTTAAAGCTTCCGAAGCCTCGAATCTCAATGTTCTTTCCTTCTTTCAAAGCCCCGATCACCGTTTGAATAAATCCATCCACTACGGCTTCTGTCTCAACTTTTGTCAAACCCGTCCCTGAGGCGATGTGATCAACAATGTCAGCTTTTGTCAACGCAAGTCTCCTTCGATTGTTCAACAATACTCGTTACGGCAGGCACGAGTGATGATTTAAAATCCTTGGGGCATCCTGTATTGCAGCATCGGCCGGTTGAGCAGATCGTTCTTAAGATCAAGAAACTCGGAGAGCTTCGTTTCACCGAACACCCGATCGAACAGGGATAAGCCGCGCTTACGCTCTTTCACAACGGTCGGTGTTCCCCGGATGTGAGCCAGGCCGGCAGTAATCGTGATCGCATCTTCGAACGTGCCGAGGGTATCGATCAATCCGAGCTGGGCCGCGCGCTCGCCCGTAAACACTCTTCCATCAGCGATCGCGACGACGGAATCGTGCTCAAGGTCGCGCTCGCTTTCAACGACCGATATGAATTGACGATGCACTTCATCCATGAGACCCTGGAAGTATGCGCGATCTCCTCCCGTCATTTCGCGAAAGGGATTGCCCGCATCTTTCAGCTTCCCGCTCTTGATCGTATTTGCCTCGATCCCGATCTTCTTCATCAGCGGGTCGAAGCGCATAAACTGAGAGATGACTCCGATACTACCCGTGAGCGTG
>DASYTP010000202.1:0-4362 GCA_036002145.1 Bacteroidota bacterium
AAGCGCATAAGAACGATATGCGCGCGTCGGGCGATCCGTTTTTCAACCATCCATACGAAGTCGCCATGGTGGTGGCGAAGGAAATTCCGCTCGACGACGTCTCCGTTGCCAGCGCGCTCTTGCACGACGTCGCGGAGGATACCGAATACGAAATCAAGGATATCCGGAAGGAGTTCGGCGACACCATCGCCGACATCGTCGACGGCGCTACGAAGATTTCCGACATTTTTCGCAGCCATGAAGTCACGCAGGCCGAGAGCTACCGCAAGATGCTGCTTTCGATGGTCAACGACATCCGCGTCATGCTCCTGAAATTCGCCGACCGCTTGCACAACATGCGTACCCTTGAATATCTCCCGCCGGAGAAACAGATTCGACTCGCCAAGGAAACCCTCGATATCTATGCGCCCTTCGCGCATCGGTTCGGCCTTGCCAAGATCAAGTGGGAGCTGGAAGACCTTGCCTTCAAATACCTTCATGCAAAAGAATATGAAGAAATCGCACATAAGCTCAAGGCGCGAAGAAAAGAACGCGAGGCGTATATCAAGAAATTCACCGCCCCCCTCGAAAAACGACTGGCCGAAGAAGAAATGAAGTTTGAGATTGAGGGTCGGGCGAAACATCTCTACAGTGTCTACAACAAGATGCTGACACGCGGGAAACCATTCGAAGAGATCTATGATCTCTTCGCGGTCCGCATCATCCTCAACACGGACAATACCAACGACTGTTTCACCGTCTACGGGATTCTCTCCTCGATCTATATTCCGATCCCCGAGCGGTTCAAGAATTATGTGTCCGTTCCGAAGAAGAACGGCTACCAGTCGATCCATGCCACGGTGATCGGACCGGACGGCAAAATGGTCGAGGTCCAGATCCGGACGAGCGCCATGCACGAAGTGGCCGAAAAAGGAGTTGCCGCTCACTACAAGTACAAGGAAAATCTCGGGGCGCTCGACGAGGAATTCGAAAATTGGATTACCTGGGTGAGGGAAATCTTCGAGCATGCCGATGAGGAGGCGCCGGCGAAACAGCTCATGGAGAGCTTCAAGCTGAACCTCTACCAGGATGAAATCTACGTGTTCACGCCGAAGGGGGAATTGAAAATCCTTCCGCAGAACGCCACCCCGGTTGATTTCGCATTTGCTGTCCATTCAAACGTCGGCTATCACTGTCTCAGCGCGAAAGTGAACGGCAGAATCGTTCCGCTCGACTACAAGATGCATAGCGGCGACCAGGTGGAGATCATCACCTCCAAAAACCAGACCCCGAATTCGGATTGGGAACAGTTCGTCGTAACGCATAAGGCGAAGTCGAACATCCGGAAATGGCTCAAGGAGGAGGAGCGCAAGCTCGTCAATGCGGGCAGGGAGACGTGGGAAAAGCGAATGAAGAAATTCAAACTGCATTTGAACGAGGACGACCTTGAAAAGCACATCCACGATTTCAAAGCCGAGAACATAGGGGATTTTTACCTCAAGATCGCGCGTGAAATCATCGATTCCGATAAAGTAATTCAGGAAATCGAGGTAAAGCTGAAGCACCCGCAGCCGGAGAACGTCCCGGCAGATCAGACATCTCAAGGGGTGTTCCAGCGATTCATCTCGACGGCCCGCAATATCACCGGTGGTATCACGTTGTTCGGTCATCACGACAGCTTCATGCACAGTTTTGCCAAGTGTTGCAATCCGATTCCCGGCGACGAGATTGCAGGATATGTGACGACCGGCGAAGGCGTGAAGATACATCTCAAGTCCTGCAAAAATTTTCACTCGGCGGCTGCCGCCGATCCGCGGCGAGTCGTGGAAGTTGGCTGGCCACTCCTCGACGGAGTGGAGTACACGGCTGCGATCCGCATCTCCGGTGAAGATCGCACCGGCTTGCTCAACGACATTACCCACAGCATCTCAACGTACCAGAATACCAACATCAAAGGGGTGAATATCAATACACAGGATTCGATGTTCGAGGGTACGATCATCGTCGGTGTGAATAACACCGACCACTTGAGCCGTATCATCGAGAAACTCAGGAAGATAAAAGGCGTATCAAGAACAGAACGATTAGCCGGATAAGAGGTGTTGCATGACAAAAACTGACCATCGTGTTTGCACGTTTACGAAGAAAGATATCGTGCGGCGGGTCGCGCGAGCGAACCATCAACGGATCAATGTTTCGGCGAAGTGGGTCGACAATGTGTTCGCCGCTGTCCGGGATATCATGATGTCCGCGGATCCCGAGTTGCGCATCGAAATCAGGGATTTTGGCGTCCTCGAGGTGAAGCCGACGAAGTCGAAGCCGAGGGCGCGCAACCCGAGATCCGGTGAGACCATCTTTGTGCCGTCGCGCAGGAAAACACATTTCAAACCGGGAAAATTATTGAAAAGTTTTCTCTCGCAGCCGCTTGTGTCTCCGATCGTGGATAGAGACAGCACGCCGCCCTGACGCCCGGACTTGTGGAGTTCTCAAAACGGATTCTTGGACTCGACTATGGCACCAAACGGATCGGCGTCGCGGTAAGTGACCCGCTCCGGGTGATCGCCAAGGGTCTCAAAGTCGTTATGAATTCCCCGCGGGCGGTCGGGGAAATCGGAGCCATCGCAGAGGAGTATGACGTGCAACGAATTGTTGTCGGGATGCCATTCAACCTGAAGGGTGAGATTGGATCGATGGCAAAAGAGGTTGAAACGTTTATGGGAAAGTTGAAGGCGGCTACGGGGAGAGAAGTGGTTCCATGGGATGAGCGCTTTACTTCACATACCGCCCACGAGACGATGCGGAGCATGGGGGTTAAGAAATTACGCCGTCGATCGAAAACAGACATTGATATGATGGCATCCGCGTTGATCCTCCAGGGATACCTGGATGCGACGAGGTCATAATGAACTTTCGTGATGTCAACGCGCTGATTGAGGAAGGAGAGGGGTTTACCCTTGAGTTCAAGCGCCGGATCTCCTCCCCGGAAAAAATCGCCCGTACGCTTATCTCATTCGCGAATACCAAGGGCGGCACCATACTCTTCGGAGTCGACGACGATGGCTCGGTCGTCGGTGTAGAGAGTGAAAAGTCGGAGGTCGAGCTGGTGGAGATGGCGGGAAGAGACTACTGTGATCCGCCCATCCATCCTGCGATGGATATTGTCCCGTTCGACGGGAGAGACGTCATCGTGTGCCGGATCCCGGAAAGCAAATCGAAGCCGCATTATTACCTCGGCCAGCAGGATCGGCTCAACGGCGAGTATACACGCGTCTACATTCGCATCAATGATAATACGATGATGGCGAGCAAGGAGGTAGTGAGAATCCTTGAGACCGAAAATCCCGACGCGCCCCCTCTCAAAGTGGCCATCGGTGAGAACGAGAAACGGCTATTCCAGCATCTTGAGAAGCACACGCGTGTAACCGTCAGGGAGTTCGGGAGGTTGGTCAATATCAGCGACCGGAGAGCTTCGCGCATCCTCGTCCGCCTGGTCCGTGCAGGTGTCATACGCATTCACACCCATGAAAAAGAGGAGTTCTTTACGCTGGCGTACGACGTAACACATTGATAAGGATCTCCCTTCAGGCCCTGCCTCCCCTCAAATCCGGCTATCCCCCGGCACCGTTTGCGCGTCCGAATCCGCAAAACGCCTGCTCCGAGCACCCATCTCTTGACGCCGAGGTAGAACTTTCTTACATTACCCACGAATCGCATGAGCATAAGAAAAGGTAAGAGGAAAAAGAAGACCTCCGCGACCGGACCGCAGCTCTCGCTTAACGAAGAGCTCTTCCGTCTGATATCCGAGAATGCTGAAGATCTTATCGCGGTGACCGACGTGAGCGGAAAAAGAGTCTACGCGAGCGCATCCTATAAATCGGTGTTAGGCCGGGACGTCGACGCGCTCTTGGGTACCGATGCGTTTGCTGAAATTCACCCTGAGGATCGGGACCGGATAAAAAGTCTATTTGAGGAAACGGTCAAAACGGGCAAAGGAGCCCGTGCAGAATATCGCTTTGTGACGGAGGATGGGGGCATCCGCTACATCGAGTCACGCGGGAACGCTTACCGCGACACGGACGGGAAGGTTTCGGGGGTAGTCGTCATTTCCCGCGACGTCACCGAGCGTCGTAACTACGAAAGCAGGCTCCGGCTTCTTGCGCACGCGCTGAGCAGTACAAGAGATTGCTTTTACCTCACTGATCTCAAGGGCAAAATTCTGCTCGTAAACAATTCTCTCTTCAAGACGTATGGATATTCCGAGGAAGAGTTGGTGGGGGCGGACATAGCATTGATCCACGCATCCGCAAACTCGCGAGAGCTCATCAGCCAGATTGTTCCACTGACGCTTAAGGGGGGCTGGCACGGTGAGCTGGTCGACAGAAG
>DASYTP010000203.1:0-4894 GCA_036002145.1 Bacteroidota bacterium
GTTGCAGCATGGGTCACCGAGCATCTCTATGCTCCGGGCGAAACATACGAATGGCAGGAGCGGATCCGCAATGCAACGGGGAAAAACCTCGAGCCCGGTGCATACCTTCGTAAACTGGGGATAGAAACATCGCGCCTGATAACGGGCGAATAGTGAACAACAAGGAGAGGATCATGAGAACGTCGTTTTTGCACCTGTCGATATTGCTCTGCTGTGCCGGATGCAACAAAGCCGTGGAGCCGGGAAACGTTCCCAGCTATCCGCTTATCCCCCTGGCAGAATGGAAGTATTCGGGCATCGATTCGACATATAATTTCCGGCCGATCTCACCGGGGACAATGTATCATGACACCGTCATTCATTCATCCTCGATCGTCAAATGCCTCGGCGAGCACATTCTTCGCGATACAATCCACACAATAGCGATGCAGGCGACTGAAGCATTTGATTCTTTGACACCGTACGTCGCAACGAACTTCTATACCACCACGAACGACAGCTTGTTCCTCTATGCATACGATGGAGGAGGATCAGCTTCATTCGCCCTCCCGAAGAAATCGCTTGTCAAGTATACCTTCAACGGCAAAACGTTCAACTCGATTCGGGAGCTCACGCGCCACTATGAAGGCCTTTCGTTCATCCCGACAGACGACATCATCTACGAGGCGAAGCCGCCAAAGGTAATGGTGTTTCCTCTCAGGACGGGGACAGAATGGACGTACAGAGCACACGGTTATCCTTTTTTTATCGGGAAAAAGATACTCGGCTATGAAAGCATCCCGGTTCCGGCAGGTCAGTTTGTAGCATATAAAATTCAATGGTCGTGGGATTTCGATGGAAATAACGTGCCTGATTCAGGTTTGGTTGGATACGACTATGTCACATCCAATGGCTTATTGAAACGAACATTTCTTTTCACAAACCTGGCTCTCACCGTGGATGACCCGGAGCCGATCGGATACATCGACTTGAAACATGAGTACGTTGTGACCTCCTTCCGCATCCCGGAAATTGCAATTGCCTCATATTAATCCAAAACAAACATCATCAGATAGAATGAAATATCTTTTTCTCATATTACTATTGCTTCCCATCGTCATTGTCGCTCAAGAAACGACAGCGATTGACCGTGAAGCAAAAGATTTTTTGGCGATGTACAACTCGCTGTTCCAGAAGCTTGCGACGGTTTCTCAAAATGCACAATGGCAGGCAGGCACCGATGTCACTGCTGAACATACGGGTCAACGCATCGGAGCGGATAAGGCGCTGGCAGCGTTCCAGGGCAGCACGTATATCATCGAGGAATGCCGCCGGTTGATGAAGCACAAAGTGGAATTGGACCCGATGTCCGTCCGCCAGCTGGAAGCTATCCTCCTGAACGCCGCCCAGTACCCGGGGACAATTCCAGAGATCGTCTCCGAACGCGTGGCAGCTGAGGCGAATCAGAGTGCAGTGCTGGACGGCTTCCGGTTCTGCGATCAGAAAGCCGGGGATACCTGTCTGAAGTTTACTACACCGAATCGGATCGAAGCCGTGCTTTCCGATTCTCTCGACCTTGAAACGCGCAAGCACGCGTGGGAAGTCTCGAAACAGACCGGCCCCGCCCTCAAAGCCGGTCTCATAAAGCTTCAAGGTTTGCGCAATAGGATGGGTCAAGAAATGGGGTTTTCTTCTTTCTTCTCCCTGCAAGTCGCAGATTACGGTATGACCGTTCCTGAAATGATGCAGCTCCTGGAAAACACAATCGGCGAAGTCCGGCCGCTCTATGAACAACTCCACTACTGGGCCAAAACGAAACTTGCTGAAAGGTATCATCAACCCGTGCCGGACAGGATCCCCGCACACTGGATCGGCAACCGCTGGTCGCAAGCCTGGCCCGGCATTGTCGAAGGAGTGGACCTCGACAACCTTTTCAAGGACAAAAGCCCGGAGTGGATCATCAGGCAAGCGGAAAAGTTTTATGTTTCGCTCGGTATGCCGGCTCTACCTCCGTCTTTCTGGGAGAAATCGGATCTGTACGAGCTTCCTCCCGGGTCATCACGGCAGAAGAACACTCATGCCTCCGCCTGGCACATCGATCTCGACAAGGACGTCCGCTCGTTAATGAGCGTCAGGTCGAACTATGACTGGTTTCAAACCGCGCACCACGAGCTCGGACACATTTACTATTATATTGCCTACTCCAATCCCGACGTCCCGGTAACGTTGAGGAACGGAGCGAACCGGGCTTTCCACGAGGCGATCGGCGATTTAATAGCGATCGCGGCGCGACAGATTCCTTACCTGAAGGAGATTGGGGTGATGCCGAAGGAAATGAACATCGACCAGACGCAGTGGCTGCTGAGCGAAGCCCTCGATAACGCCGTGGTCTTTATTCCCTGGTCTGCCGGAACGATGTCGCACTGGGAACATGATTTTTATGAGAAGAAACTTCCTGCCTCCGAATACAACAAGCGCTGGTGGGAGTACGTGGCGAAATACCAGGGCGTTGAGCCGCCGGATCCGCGGGGTGAGGAGTTCTGCGACCCTGCAACAAAGACGCATATCAACGACGACGCGGCGCAGTACTACGACTACACACTCGCGTTCCTCATTAAGTACCAGCTCCATAACTATATTGCAAAAAATATCCTGCACCAGGATCCGCATAATTGCAATTATTACGGAAACAAGAAGGTGGGTGAATGGCTGACGAACCTCTTAAAGCTGGGTGCAACGCGCGATTGGCGAAAAGTGATCAATGAGAAAACGGGGGAGGACATATCATCCAGGGCGATGCTTGAATATTTTCAGCCTGTGATGGATTTTCTGAAAAAAGCGAATGCGGGAAAAGATGTTCGATGGGGAAAGTGAAATGAAAACTGCCGGCGCCGTTCTATTCTGGTTGTTCCTCTTCCTCCCCACGGTTTGTCCTTGCCAGCAGCAATCCATTACTCAATTCTTTCCGCTCGCGGACTCAATGGCATATTTTCCACCGATCGACCAGAAGCGCGTGATTCTTTGCCAGAAGAGGGTCGATAGCTGGTACGTGAGTTTTGTCGGGATGCGAACCGAATCGAAAGTGCTGCTGGCCGTTGTGACGCCGAAAAAACTCCTAAGTCCTGATTCCATCTCCATGACCGTGGCGTTCAACGGCTACGTACCGAACACAGGGAAAGTTCCTACCTGGGGATACGTCTACGACAGAAATGCAGATGGGAACATCGATTACATGGCGCTCGTCGGCGGTGCTGCACCATTCAAGCCGGACGATTTTCCGGACTTTTTCCCCAGACGCAAAGAGTATTTGATGCGTGAACATCTGGAATACGTCATCCGGAACAGCAAGCTCATCTTCAACCATTGGGCCGACGACAACTACGACGGCATCCTCGACGCTGTCGTCCATATCGAGATGGATTCTGTGCGCGACTGGGTGGAACAGCGACTTGTTATCCGCAGCACGAACTTCGATTCCACGTTTGACGACGCATGGGCGTTCTACAATAGCATGAACGAGCAACACGGAGAGGTCTCCGTCTCGGCAAATCGTATTCCCTTTCACTCCCTCGAAAAACCGAACGACTTCATGACATGGAAAAGGTTTCAGGATAAGACCGGCGTCTTACAACTCCTGAACCGCGCTGCGAAAGCCTGTCAATTGACGCCAGAGAGTTTTTCTCATCCGGAAAACCGGGAATGATAATTGATTTCAAGAAATCCCCACCAGTCTCTTCATCTGTTCACTCGTCAACATCCATTTAAGCCCTCCGCTTCCTGATCCGACTGGAATTGAAGTCTCAAGACACAGCATCGTTCCTTTCCTTACCTCGACGCGGGAGTGACGGGACCCGCTGATGAGCAGCGAAGTAAATTCCCTGAGATGGGGCTCATGACCGACAAGCAGGGCCGATTGCCTGCCGCATTCGCTTAACTGGCGGAACAGTTGCCGCTCATGTGTTCCCGGTGTAAGATACTCCGTTACCGAATGTGGGGGATTTCGCAGCACAGTGCGAATGCATTCGGCGGTCTGCTTTGCCCGGACGAGCGGACTCGATAGGATTATCTCAACGTAAAGATGAAGCGCGATGAGCGTGTTCGCGGCAGCCATTGCCTGCTCCTCGCCCAGAGGAGAGAGCGGTCGCGACGCATCATCATCACCCGATTCGAGTGCATCGCCGTGACGGAGGAGGTAGAGAAGCATCCGTGAATACCGGAAAAGTTCATGGAAACGCAACAGAATATAAGAAAGGGGGATAGGACATGCAATCGGTATTAACCCATACACCCTTTTTGGTTTTCCCCGGTCAAAACACTATAATAGCATCAAGTCTGCATCCACCGTCACACCTTTATCCGTAGGAGAACTCAATATGTCTCGAAATCATACATCGCCGGTCTATACGCTCGGGATTTTGGCCTGGTTGCTCACCCTGCTCCTTGTCCCGCATCAGCCTTTGGCACAGGTTAAACCTGCCGTCGGCATACGGCAGAATACACCGGCGGTTCACGCGTTTACAAACGCGCGAATTGTCGCGTCGCCCGGAAAAGTGATCGAAAAAGGAACTCTCGTCATCCGCGACGGGGTGATCACCGCCGTCGGTCCGTCGGCAGTCATTCCCGCCGATGCGCGCGTGTGGGACCTGACCGGCATGACGCTGTATCCGGGCTTAATCGATAGCTACTCGGATATCGGCATGCCGAAGAAACCGAAGGCGACACCGGGTGGAGAGGGCGCGTCGCCGTCGCAACAACCTCCCGCTGAGTCTCGCGGAGAAAAACACTGGAACGATTATGTGCTTTCGTCGCAGAATGCCGACGAGCTGTTCATGCCAGAACCGAAAGCGGCGGAGAAGCTCCGCGGCATGGGCGTCACGACTGCACTCGTCGTGCCGCAGAAAGGTATTTTCCGCGG
>DASYTP010000204.1:0-29190 GCA_036002145.1 Bacteroidota bacterium
ACGGGAACACGAGAACGTTGAGGTAATGGGCGAGCACGAGGAGTGTGAAGGCGATCGGAACGGCTGCAAAATGGATTTTTCCACGAAGGTACAGCGCACCGACAAGAATATACAGCGCCAGTACGAAGAGAATGACCGCATACATCTCGACGTACCCAAAGAATAATTCGGTGTAGGGAAGCGCGAGGAGAAGAAGAAATGAGAGACACCTGTACGTCGCCATCTCAAAAATATTCACGACGGTGAAGTACGAGATGACAATGAATCCAATCCCCAGGAGGAGTTCCGCGACCAGGAAGGCGTCGAGCATGTCGGGATAGTTGAAGGACCCCAACAACTTGACGAAAAGGTAGAAAAAATATTGACTGAGCGGCTGGTGGCTTGCGGGTAGAACTTGCGCGCCGAGAGCGGCGCTGCCGTACCTCTTCACCATGAGAAAACTATCGCCGAGCAATGGAAGTTTCACCCGCAGGAGGATCGCGAAGACGATGAAGAGTGCGCTCACGATCACAAGAAAAGGAATGGGCCTTCGATCCATAAACAGGGAAAGCCGCGTCACAACCGGCTCTCCATAACCTTTGGCAATGTACACCATGCCTGAGATCATGATGAGCAGGTAGATGATCGAAAAGCTCGCTGGCAGGAAACCGAGGAAGTGAAAACCCCACGTGAAGATGGTCGGGAACACTGCGCCGATGATGTGCAATATCACGAGCGCGACTGAAAAAACGAGCGTTGAGCGGAGGGCGGTGGAGTTCATACCGGCGGCGCTGTCGGTGATACTATTTACGCGCGGGGGAGACCGAGAGTATCTTCTTCAGTCCGGCGTCGTCCGTTTTGAGGAGTTCGATGTTAGGAAGTCTTCCGGTGAGATCGATCCAATTCGGGTCGGCGGAGAATACTTCTTTGAAGAGAGGAAGCGATTCTTCCAGCTTTCCGACATTTACCAACGCGACGGCATGCCAGTATTTCATTTCGAGATTGTCGGGTAACATTCGTTCGGCAGCCCGGTATTCGCGAAGCGCAGCGTCTACATCCCGTTTCTCCACGGCGAGGTCGCCGGCATTTTCGTGCTGGTAGGCACGATGGATGGTGATCAACCGGCGTAATTCTTTCAGCGGCTCCGTGTTATCTTCGACACGCAAGTCCATGAACCGGTCGACCCAGGGTTTGCCGGTCGGTTTTCCGCTGACGATGAGGATTGCAGCCGATTGCTGGCCGCGGATGTCTCCGCCGGCCGCCTGACCCGCATCGAGCGCCGCAAGCATCCTCTCAGCAAGGTCGCCCTTCGCCTCGCGGTAGGCCTTCGCCATTGCGGGCCAGACCTTGCCGTTGAGCATGAGATTCGCCTCGACGGTGAACTGTTCTCCTTCGATGTGTCCCGCCGCTGGTATACATTTGGCACCGGTGTGCGCGGCGACGTTTCCTTTCGCGTCGACCATCGCAACCTGGCGCACATCCTTCGCCTGGTCGGCGGCGAGCAAGCCGGCAAGCGCTTCGTTGGCAGTCTTGCCGGCGCGCATGAGCGCAAGTCCGAGCGGACCATAGGCAGGATCGACGAACGATTGTGTTGCTACTGCACCTACTCCGGCCTCAGCCCAGGGAACAAGCGGCCCGACGGAGAACCAGTGCGACTGAACAGCGACGCCAAGCTCGCCTGTGACTGAATCGCGGGCAACGATCGAGTAGGTGTGGACGGGGCGAACCTGGGAAGGAGCGGGAGAGAAAAACCAGGATGAGGTAATGAGGATGATGGAGACTCTAACCACCGACATTTTTCCTTTATTATCTCGAGGGATCAATGATAAGCATCCTTAAAATAGAAAAAATCCCGGGCAAGGTCAATCGGCAGTGTATCAGTTTGCAGCAATGGCCTGCATCGACCTCCCCCGTGGCCCCCTCTCCGCCTGCGGGCGGGGATCTTCGACTTCGCAAGGAGGGGGCGCAAAACATCCTCCCCTTGCGAAATAAAAAGTTATGGCGGCCTGGTAGAAGAAGTAAGTGAGCCATAGGTAGACGGTAAACTTAAGAATCAGAACGGGTAATTGCTCGGGATATTTCTCAGTCTTTTGAACTGATGCCATTATTTCTGGTTGCGTTTTTGGCCCAGCTGAATCCAGCTGTTAATCATGTTTTGCTGCTCCTGTTTCTTCAGCCGGGTGTTGAGTTTCTTACCCAGGGTAGCAACGGTTGCTGAATCATCGAATGGAAGTTTCTTATACATCTTTCCACCGGGAAAATGACACGGGTTGCAGTTTGCTTGCAGGAGCGGCAGGATGTTCTTCTGGAAGGTATATACCGTGTCGTGTGACTGAACGGGATTCGCTCGGTGCGAATTAGCGGGGGCAAGAAATCCAAGCATTATCCCGCCGGCGAACAATACGGCTGCGACAATACGTTTTCGCATGTTACGTCTCTGTGACATCCCACTCTCCTGGAAGGGAAATCCGTTAATCGGCGAGGAGCCTCTACGATATGAACGGCCAGGCGTTCAGCATAAGCAGGGGAGTCTTGAGAAACATACTGAACAATTTCACGAAGATCGTTTAACGCAGGCTCCGTCCAGACGACTTTACCAATTTTTTAGCTTGCGCCTCCGCTTGGTCTTGTGAAACTACTCGGCCATCGTCGATGGCTTTCAGCCCCCGTTCAACTTTTTCCTGGACGTACAGGTAGTACTGGATATCTTCCAGCGTGCAGTCATCGGGCAGTGATTGTATCACTTCGATAGCTTTTAAGTGGCTCGGCTTCCCTATCTAGGTTCTTGGTTAATTTCTATCATTATTCCATTACTCCATCATTCCATCACTCCATCCTCACCGTCTCCTACCTCCACGCTCCGGCAAACGCGTCGCGCTTGATGAACTGCCCTCGACCGGTCCCGCCGAGCCATTTGCCCTTGTCGATGATCACTTCACCGCGGGAGAGAATCGTCTCGGCATTCCCTTTCACTTTGAACCCTTCGAACATCGAGTAGTCGACGCGCATGTGATGCGTGGACGCGGAGATCGTGTGTTCCGCGTTTGGATCCCAGATCACCAGGTCGGCATCGCTGCTGATGGAAATAGTCCCCTTTCGCGGGTAGAGTCCGAACATTTTCGCCGGCGTAGTCGAGGTGATATCCACCCATCGATTGAGCGAAATGCGTTTCTTGTTCACTCCCCCTTCGAACAGGAGCTGCAGCCGGTTCTCAATGCCGGGCCCGCCGTTGGGAATTTTCGTGAAGTCGTCCTTTCCCATTTCCTTTTGTTCTTTGAAACAGAATGGACAGTGATCCGTTGAGACGACTTGCAGGGAATTATTTTTCAATCCATCCCATAATTTGTCCTGGTGCCATTTCTCGCGAAGCGGGGGGGTGAAGACAAATTTTGCCCCTTCGAAATCGGGGCGATCCATATCCTCGATGGAAAGGAACAGGTACTGCGGGCATGTCTCTGCATAGGCGAGCAAGCCCTTATCGCGCGCCTCAGCAACTTTTTGGAGGGCGTCATATGAGGAGAGGTGGACAATGTACACGGGAGCGCCGGCAATTTCCGCAAGCGCAATTGCCCGGTTGACAGCCTCGGCTTCGAGGGTGGTTGGACGGGTGAGGGCGTGGTGGATCGGAGCTTTTTTCCCTTCTGCCAGCGCCTTCTTCACGATCAGATCGATCGCGCTGCCGTTTTCGGCGTGCATGCAGACGAGCGCGCCGTTCTCAGCCGTCTTCCGCATGGCTTTGAAAATCGTTGCGTCATCGACCATCAGCACGCCGGGATATGCCATGAAAAGCTTGAAGCTGGAGACGCCCTCGCGCACCATGTCGTTCATGTCCTCCATATGAGCGTCGGGCAAATCCGTAATGATCATATGCAGACCGTAGTCGATCGAGGCCTTGTTTTGGGCTTTTTTCCACCATGTATCGAGCGCGTCCCGCATCCTTGTACCTTTGGCCTGGATGGCGAAATCGATAATGCTTGTCGTCCCTCCGAATGCTGCCGCCCGCGTGCCTGTCTCAAAATCATCGCTCGACGTTGTGCCACCGAACGGCATGTCGAGATGCGTGTGCACGTCAATGCCGCCGGGGATGACATACTTGCCCGTCGCCATGATGACGGTATCCGCCTTCATCGGGAGGTTGACGCCGATGGCGGTAATTTTATGACGCTCGATGTAAATATCGGCTTTATAATCCTGATCCGCCGTAATGATGCGGGAATTTTTGATGATGATTGACATAGGGCTAAAGATAGGAAACCCCGGCGTCAATGTCAATCAAAGTGCACAACTTCAGTTGACGCTGACAACCGGGGGGAGTCCTCCGCTGTATGGGAGGTAGGGTCTTACTTCATCACTACGCTTCGACCTGGATTGAAGCGTACGTCGAAGAGGGGACGGTCGCTCCGATCATGTTGAGATGCGCGGAAAGCTGTCCGCGATTATGAACACTATCGATGAGCCCGGTCCAGAACACGTCCGCTCGGCGAACATCTCCCGTTCTCTTTGGCGGAGAGAATCCCTTGATGTGCTTGTCGAAATCGGCATCGCTAAGTTCTTTCACCTTTTCGACCACCTCGTTGTGCACGCGCTTGTACGACGTTATGATCTCCTGCAGCGACGTCGGCGCTTTCGATGTATTCTTGAGATCGATATATCCTATCGCTCCTCCGCCGATCAGCTCTCTCTCTTCGGCGACGATTGCCCACGCCAATTCCTTGGCGGAGTGGGATTGAGTTGTTGGCCGCACGTCGAGCTTGTTCGATGGAATCGCGTTCAGTACTTCGAGATTGGTCTGAAATTCTTGTTCCCATGTTTTCAGGAATACCTGTTTCTCAGTCATTATGTTCTCCTTTCCTTCAAAACTTCGAAGGTGTGGTAATGAGGTTAATAGTGATCTATCGTTCGCAGGAAGCGATATTTTTTGAAAAATCTGAATATCTCAAGCCGTCACAGGTCTCCAGAGTTGTGTGGCTGAGAATGCAAATGCCTGCCAGTACACGGACTTGCGAGCAAACAGCGATACTCCTGAGAGAAGCTACGTCATACTCCATCACCCCCTAAATGAAGACATCGGAAGATGACTTCGTAAATCTTTTCGTTAAATGTATTTATTTTTCGTAAAAGATAACGACTCTATTTGACAAAGTCAAGTGGCCGAATTGGAAGGAATTAAGCCATATCGGCATGGTTTTTCCGGTATCCGGAGGCGTATCGAGGGTAATCTCACATTACCGGGTGGGGTGCTCCCCCGAAACTTTTTTTATCCGACCGGATAATAAGTTGCTTAAATCAGGATTTGGTCGCCCCGGAACTATGCGGAATTTTGCCACCGCCTCCGGGCACCGGCCTCATTTGCGGACCCCGCGCCATAAGCAGCAGGCCGCGACCTCCAGAAGGTGACGCGCACCGCCATTGAGCGGGACTGTAAAGGAGAAATCTCGTCGAACTGCTCGAGCCACGAGCACGCTTTGAGAGATGCCTCGTGGACGGGATTGGCATAAATGAACCTGATGGGACGGGGGTTATCTTGAAGCGCTCGCTCGATCCTGGCGAGCACCTCGTCGAGCAACGGGGGACCGAAAGAATTGTAGAAGTAGAAAACGTTGATGCCGCCAAAGTCGAAATGTTCGGCCCGCTCGTTTTTTATGGTAATGGGTGAACATTTGTGGCGAAGCCGGGATGCATTCTGCGCAGCATTTGCGCAGAGTTCCGGAGAATGCTCGATGCCGATTACCTCCCGTACCGGGAAAAGCGCCGCACAGCAGATCATACGCCCTTTGCCACAGCCGATATCGAGGACTACATCTGAGGGAGTTAAAGAGATTTTTTTCAAGATAGCGAATATGGTCGCATAGGGGAGGGTCATATAACATGCGGTCCCGGGAACCAGCCGGTCGTTTTTACCTCTCGTGGAAATCCCCAGGCGCCGTTCCCAGAGCAAATTCTGGAGTTTCCAGAGAGATATTTTGGCGAAATTCATAAATATCGATCGTCTCGCGGAGATGAATGTCCACGGTTGATGACCCGTGCCTGGCGGGGACAGCGAGTATCACATCGAGGAATATGACAATAAGCGTGCCAGGATACGATCAGTGAATATCTATGCCGTGCTTCCTCTGAAACTGCCTGAGCGATTCCCACGCGACAGGCTGCGGAAGCTGTTTCATCAATCCGTTCCATGTGACCGCTTCAGATCCATCGTCCTTCCGGATCATCGAGATGCAGCCGTCGACCGGACAAACGAGGAAACACAGGGCGCATCCGACGCAGTCGGATTGGCGTATTTTCGGTTGGTTCTTTCCATTACGCGGAATGATATCGATGCATTGATGGGCGCCGTCTTCGCAGGCGATGTAGCAAAGATTGCATTGTATACACTTTGACTCGTCGATCTCCGCAACGGTCTTGTAGAGAAGATTGAGGCTGCCGAAATCGGTGATACATTGCAACGACTTGCCTCGAAAGTCTTCCAACGTCCGGAAGCCCTTCTCTTCCATCCAGTTGGATAATCCTTCGACAAGGTCATCGATGATTCGAAATCCGTAGTGCATCACTGCGGTGCAGATCTGTACACTCGTCGCCCCGAGGAGTATGAATTCCGCAGCGTCACGCCACGTGGAGATGCCGCCCATGCCCGAAATTGGCAGACGCACTTCCGGATCGATGGCCACCTGCGAGAGCATATTCAGTGCGATGGGTTTCACTGCCGGGCCGGCATAACCGCCATGCGTTCCTTTACCATCGACAGATGGCATAGTACCGAATGAATCGAGGTTCACTCCCATGATACTATTAATCGTATTGATGAGAGAGATGCCGTGTGCTTTCCCTTTCTTTGCGGCACGCGCCGGGAACCGTATGTCGCCGACGTTCGGTGTGAGCTTGACGAGCACCGGGATCGTTGAGATTTCGGTTACCCACTCGGTAATCATCGTGCAATACTCGGGCACCTGACCAACAGCCGCGCCCATGCCGCGTTCGCTCATGCCGTGAGGGCAGCCGTAATTCAGTTCGATCCCGTCGCAGCCGGTGTCGATCGTGCGCTTCACGATTTCATGCCACACTTCGCGTTTCGATTCGACCATCAGCGAAGCGATGACGGCGCGGTCGGGCCAGAGTTTTTTCGTTTCGGCAATTTCCCTGAGATTCGTCTCGATCGGCCGGTCGCTGATAAGCTCGATGTTGTTGAGTCCGAGAATTTTTTGTCCGTTGTAATCGATTGCGCCATAGCGGTTCACGGTGTTCATCACTGGCTCACCGATAGTTTTCCAAACGGCCCCGCCCCAGCCCTGCTCGAAAGCCTTGCAACACTGGTATGCGGAGTTCGACGGGGGCGCCGAGGCCAGCCAGAACGGGTTAGGAGATTTTATGCCGGCGCAGTTTATCGAGAGATCGACCATATAAAATCTAACGTGAGAAAGTTTTTATTTTGTTTCTTATCGCGTCTAAACGAAGATATTTTTCTGACAGTTTTACCGATATACACGATTCTCGATCTACGTCCATACTTATATCTGACCGGTTTATTTGCGACCAACAAATTGTTTCAGTAGGCCGTTTGGAATGACGTCAGTAAAGCTTAAAGAAAACTCCGTCTATCCCCTGCGCCACCGATTTCATATCGATGTCTTTCCTTACGGCTCATTTCACGAGCTGAGATGATAAGTGCGTCGCCAATCCTTTTATGGATGAAAAATACCGATGTGAAAAATGAATTTATCAATTCCCCTTCCGCGGCGGTGGCCTGAATTCTCCCCTGAATGGGTTTGTCTCAGGCACCGGCTGGCCGCGATGGCACGTCCAGCATGTGACCCGTGCCCGTTCATCCTTGATGGTTTTGATGCTCTTCACGAGGTCGGTGACTTGGTCCTCCATCTTGTCCATCGCGCGTGCCGTCTGCTTGGGAAGCTTATCATCCTTTTCCCATTGGTCGAGGACGTGGCAGTGCGAGCAATCCACGCCGAGGTTTCGAGTCCACGCGCGCATCATCCCCAGGAGTCGGCCTGCGGGCAGCTTCTTGAAAAGCTGGATGTTCTGGAATACTGATGCCGCCGGAGAATCTGCTTTTCCTTCAATCGCCTTACTGAGTTTCTCGAACATCTGTTGGATTAACGCACTGTCCGGTTTTGGGAATTGACGCGGCGGTGGAGGTTCCCTGCGCTGCTCCCGGGGAGGGTCTTGGCTGAAGGTTGCCCCGGGGAGGAGCAGAGTAACGATAAGAATAATCGCGTGCCTGAGTTGTACGGTTTTGCTCATAATGCATTCCTTTTGTTAGTGTCGAATTTAGCCCGATCCCATTCGTTTCGAACATATTCAAGATAATCAGGGTACACGAAACTAGCGTACATTGAAAATCCATTTGTCAATGCCGTGTGCGGCACGTTTACCATCAGCAGCAGCGTTGACAACTTCCTTTCCGCCATTAATGCAGTCTCCGCCGGCAAAATATCTGGCGTTGAATGTTTGAAGCGTCTCAGGATCAGTGACGATTCTGCCGTTTTGGGTCTTGAGATTCGGGATTTGGGATAAAAAGCCGGCGTTCGCCTGCTGACCGATGGATTTGATCACCATATCCACAGGAATCCGGAACTCAGAATCAGGTATCGGCTGCGGTGCCCGCTTCCCCTTCGCATCGGGGGCGCCCAGCATCATGCTCGAGCACTCGATCGCTTCCACCGAGCTATCGCCGATGATGCGTTTCGGCGATGTGAGGAAATGAAAGATGACGCCATCGCGTTTCGCGAGTTCATATTCAAACTCGTATGCCGACATTTCCTCTTCTCCGCGGCGGTAGATAATCATGACCTGCTCCGCGCCCAGCCGTTTGGCTTCCGTGGCGGCATCGATCGCCGTGTTGCCCGCACCGATCACTGCGACGCGTTTACCGACGTCCACCGAGCTCCACTTTCGCGTGGTGACTTTTTCAATGAACGAGAGCGCCTCAACCACCCCGGGGAGGTCTTCCCCGGGGATGCCCAGATCGGGCGATGTGCCGAGTCCGACTCCGATAAAAACTGCATCGTGCTTTTTTTCGAGCTCAGCGACAGAAATATTCTTTCCCACCCACATGCCGGTCCTGATCTTCACTCCGAAACTTTCAACAAGTCTTATCTCGTTGAGGCTGTCGCTATACGTCATCTTGTACGGTGCGATGCCCCACGTATCCAATCCCCCGGGGACAGCCTTCCCTTCATAGATTGTAACTTCATACCCCATCAGCGCAAGCTCTGCGCCGCAGGCGAGCCCGGACGGGCCCGCCCCGATGATGCCGATCGACTTTCCATTCCTTGGCGCCGGCGTAAATATTCGGGGCATTCCCCTTTCGAAATATAAGTCGATGGCATACCGCTGGAGCCGGCCGATTTCGATTGGTTTCTCGCCCCGATCATTGTAGACGCATGCCCCCTCGCAGAGCACGTCGACGGGGCAAGCTTTCGCGCAGGTCAGCGCAATCCAATTCGATTCGAGAATGGTTTTTGCGGCACCCTTGATATTGTCCGTTGCGATTTTCTTGATAAACGTCGAGATGTCGATGTGCGTCGGGCATGCCTTCATACAGGGGGAATCGAAACAGTACAGGCAGCGGTTTGCCTCGGTCGTCGCCTGGTTCCTCGTGAAGGCGGGATGAAGCTCGGAGAAATTTTGCTCGTACTGTTTAGCGGTGAGTTTGGGAGCGACGTTGTTCACATCAGTAGATATTCGTTTCTCTCTTCCTACCCGTATAGTCCAAATAGACCGTCTTGATTTCAGTATAAAATTCGAAGGCTTCACTCCCGCACTCGCGTGGACCGATACCGGTAGCCTTGATTCCGCCAAACGGTGCCTGCGCCTCGCCGCCGATGGTGGGGTTGTTGATATGCACTTTTCCGACTTCCGCCAATTCCGCAAAGCGCATTATTTTTGATATATCCTGGGAGTACAACGACGCGGAAAGTCCGTAGTTCACCCCGTTGGCAAGCGCAACGGCGTCGTCGAAGTTCTTCGCCGTGATGAGAGAGACGACGGGTCCGAAAATCTCTTCCTGTGCAATCCGCATGTTCATACTGACCCCGTCGAACAGCGTGGGCTCGACGAAATACCCGTTCGCATGCCGGGCATCGTTCATTCGCCGTCCACCTCTCAGCAGCCGGGCGCCTTCCGACTTGCCGATATCGATGTAGCGGAGGACAGTCTTCATCTGGTTTTCTTCAATCGACGGACCTATCTCTGTTTGCGGCTCCATGCCGTCGCCGACCCGCAGTGATTCCATCCGCGTGAGAAGCAGGTTTCTAAATTCGTCGACAACCGGTTCCTCCACGATCACCCTGCTCGCCGCCGTACAACGTTGGCCGGTGGAGCCGAAGCCCCCCTGGATGACACCCTCAACGGCAAGCGGAAGATCCGCATCGGCAAGCACGACGAGCGGATTCTTTCCTCCCATCTCACACTGTACGCGAATTCCCCGCCTCGACGCCTCGGTGTAGATTGCATTGCCCACTGCATTCGAGCCGGTAAACGAAATCGCTTTGACGTCGGGATTGTTGACGAGCTCGTCGCCAACGGTCTTTCCGCCGCCGTGAACGAGATTGACCACACCGGATGAGAATCCGGCTTCTTCAAAAATCTCAATGATCTTGACGGATGTCAGCGGTGTATAGGTTGAAGGTTTGAAAACGACGGTGTTTCCAGCGACGAGGGCAGGAGCGAGTTTCCAGATGGGAACCGCAACCGGGAAATTCCACGGCGTGATGAGTCCGCACACGCCGACCGGCTGACGGATCGTGTAAATGAAAGTGTTCAGCAATTCTGATGGAATCGTCGATCCCTTGAGCCGGCGTCCTTCACCCGCATTGTACTCCATGATATTGATTGAGCGTAGCACTTCTCCGCGGGATTCTCGGATGATTTTCCCCTCTTCGCGCGTGAGAGCGATGGCGACGTCTTCAATTCTCTCCTGGAGCAGGTTCATTGCCTTGAACATCAGCTTCCCTCGGGCCGGCGCAGGCGTTGCTTTCCATCCGGGGAACGCGTCCCTGGCCGCGGCGACGGCGGCCTGCGCTTCTTCACGTGATGAGAGCGGCGTGTAGCAGAGAATCTCATTCGTGTTTGCCGGATTGATGTTCGGGACCGTCCTGCCGCTCTCCGATGCGATCCACCTGCCTCCGATAAAGTTCTTCACCGTCTGGATCGACGCTTTATCAGGATCGATCACGGTTGCCGTCAATGTCTCTGCCTGCATGGGAAAATAGTTGGTGCTAGCTCATCCAGTTCGCGCGCGATTCGGGATTCCACTTGATCGTAGTTTTTTTCAATTTCGTGAAAAACTCGATCGCGCTTCTACCGGTGATGTCGCAGGCGCCGAACTTTGACTCATTCCAGCCGCCGAACGAGAAGGGCTCGCGCGGCACGGGCACACCGATATTCACCCCGATCATGCCTGCGTGCGCCCGCTCGATGACGTAACGCGCCGCAGCGCCGCTCTGGGTAAACACGGAGGCGGCGTTTCCATACGGCGAGCTGTTTTCGATTTTCAAAGCATCGTCGACGGTTTGTACCCTCATGATGGCAAGAACGGGCCCGAAGACCTCTTCCTGGGCTATCTTCATTCCGGGTCGGACGTAATCGATCACAGTGGGACCGACATAATATCCATTTTCTTTGCCGGGAACCGTCGCGTTCCTTCCATCGAGAAGAACCTTCGCCCCGTCCCGCTCGGCTTCGGTAATGTATCGCTCGATCCGTTCCTTCGATTGCTTCGAGATCACCGCGCCGAGATTCTTGCCCGGGATGATCTTCGCGGCTTCATCGCATATTCTCTTGATGATATGGTCAACCGCTCCGACAGCGACCATGGCTGAAGCCGCCATACACCGTTGTCCGGCACAACCGGTCATCGATGCAGCGATGTTCGATGCCGCCATGTCCTCGTGGGCATCGGGAAGCAGAATGAGGTGGTTCTTGGCGCCGCCCAGGCAAAGTGCCCGCTTGAGATGCGCCGTCGCGCGCTGATACACAATCTTCGCAACTCGCGTGGAGCCGACGAAGGTCAGCGCCTCGATGCCAGGATGGTCGCAGAGCGCTTCGACAACTGCTTGCGAGCCGTGTACGACATTGAACACACCGTCGGGAAGCCCGGCCTCCCTCAGGAGCTCGGCGATCCTCATGGAACTCAACGGTACTTGTTCGGAAGGCTTGAGAATCATCGTATTGCCAAGGACGAGAGCGTTGGGAATCGTCCAGTGCGGAACCATATTGGGAAAATTAAAAGGGGTAATTGATGTGACGACTCCGACCGGGTAACGGTCGATACGGCACTCGACGCCCCTGCTGACTTCGAGAATCTCTCCCGCCGCAATCTGCGGCATCGAGCAGGCGAACTCTGTGACCTCGATGGCTTTCTCGACTTCCGCCATCGCTTCGCTCATGATCTTGCCATTTTCTTCGTGGACGAGCTCGGCGAGCTCGGTTGCGTGTTTCTCGAGGAGCGACTTGTAGCGGAAAAAGACCTGCGCGCGTTCCTTGATCGTGACAGTAGACCATTTTTCGAATGCTGCCCGTGCAGTCCGGACTGCATCGTTCACTTCCTGTCCTGATGAGAGGGGGACATACGCGATCTCCTCACCGACAGACGGATTCGTTACCGGCAGAACATCGGTCGTGTGCGGATCGGTCTGTTTCCCACCGATGAAATTGGACAGGGTCGGGATCTTTCGAGTTTTCGGCTCAAGTGTCGGTATTTCGAATGGCATAGTCGTTGCCTTTAATCTGTTAAATCAAATTGCAAAATGCAAATTGCAGGCAAGGATAATCCCCTGCCTGCAATTGCAGGAACTGAATGAAATCGAGTCTTCTACGATGTGCTACTTGCCAAGCACTAATTTCTTCACTGTCCTGAATTCTCCCGCTGTGAGCTTATAATAATAGACACCCGACGGATAACCGTTCGCGTCCCATGTTGAGGCATGCGACCCCGCCTGGAGTACTCCATTCACCAATGCCGCAACTTCTTGTCCGAGCACATTGTATACATTCAGCGTGACAAAACTCGAAACCGGCAACTGGAAAGGGAAAACCGTAGTAGGGTTGAACGGGTTGGGATAATTTTGTTCGAGGGCGAAATCCCGGGGAAGATCATTCTCGCCGCGCGGATCGTTGGTCGACGATGAGAGGCTCAATGAGATATTCGATATTCGATGTTCGATATTCGTACTGCCATCCTGCCTCAGAGAAATTTTCCTGCCATCGATGAACAGCCATGCCACGCCCGGCTGATCGTTGATTTTCCACGAAATCGTCAGGGGGTATTGCGCGGAGGATAACCGTAAGGGGACTGATTTTTCATTATCCGCGTCAGGACATTCAACCATCCGGTTTGAGCTGAACCGAACATCCATAATCCCGGCAGGCGGCGGCGGCGGAAGCTCAAACTCCCTCAAATCTATGTTTTTCCGTGGCGAGAAATAAAGTGTTCGCTCGCTTCCCGCCGCATCTCTTACGATCAATTGGTTACAGTTCCTCAGGCTGGCCGTTGAAAAGTGGATGTCATTCCGACCGTTCGCTTGCTGGCTTTCTGTTGATGTCCCCGATTTTAAGACCAGTCTTCCGTCCGTGCTGACTTTCGCCCAGTAGCCGGAGCCAGGGTAAAGTGTGGTTGTCGCCGTGTATCCCGACGGAGTATATCCGAAGTATGGGGAAATAACCGACGTTCCGATCCCGAGGACATTACCCGTAGATGCGGAATCGCTGATTGATCCGATCAAATTCCATCCTGCTACGACATAAACAGTCTCCCGGGGAATATAATATCCGTTCATCGACGTCGAATTGCTCCCGTTGAATTTCAACCAATAGCCAATTCCGTTATAGAGAGTATCCTCTGCGTGGTAGCCGGTGGTGGTGTAATTGAATGCGCTTGACCCTGCCGATGGAAAGAGCGAGGTTTTTCGCTTATCGTCTACTCTCACGGGGACAGAAAGCATGTTCCAACCGTTGTTCCACTGGATGAGTGCATTGGCCTGTGTCGAAATATTAATAATAACCCCGTTGTCACCGGCGTGTGCGACGACATTCTCCTGTGACCAGCCGAAGGGCAGAAACGAAGCGAAGAGCGCGTATTCATGAATTTTATCGGATACGTTGATGATGAAACTTCCATCAGCAGAATCGCTCAACGCCTGTGCGTATGCGGTATCAACGCTTGATGCTATAATCTGGATGGAATAATCCGGTACGCCGCCATTAACGCGTACTTCACCGTGAATCTGAGAATTTGCATTGTAAACGGTTAGCTCGCGGTAGAGGCTATCGTTCGCATTAATCACCGGCAAGCGCACCTGAGCGCTAAGGATATCTTGCGTTACTCCGTTCTCGCACCTACAGTCAGTCTGTAAGTCCCATGTCTGATCTGTCAACTCGCCAAGCTGCAATCCGATCTGGAAGAATCCCGAAGCGTCCGAGGTTTCGCGATGTTCCGCGCCCCCGTCGTTTCTGCGGATTTGTACACTAGCATCCGGAAGGGTATTGCCGTTGTCGTCCCTGATAATTCCCACGACCTGTGCCGCGGATTCAATGAAGCTGAAATCGTTGCCGCTATGATTGCCGGTGATCGTGATTTCAATTTCAGATGGAGTAATGACGCTCGGAGGATAGGGATTCTTCTCAATGCGGATTCTCCACGGGTTTCCCGCGGTATCCGCATTCATTTGTATGGAGTAATTGCCGCTCGCGTCCGTGTACGCATCCCAGAAGTTCGGATTGCCGAATTGGTCGTTCCGGTGGAGTTCGACATCAATATACTGCGCACTTTTCCCCGCCGGAGGAGTAATATGACCTGAAATAGTGTGTGCGGGAGAAGGGAGAGCGAGCACCTCCCCGGGGATGCTGCTGCCTGAGCCATTGTGTGTGACCTTGAAAACGTATTTCCCGGGTCCGAACCCCACAGGTTGGGAAAAACTCACGGCTCCGTTTACCTCACCATCGGTATCCGGGGGCCCGCCGTTGCCGTTTGTATCGCCGTCTGTTTGAGTGAAGAAGAAACGGTTGACGTCGGTGCCGGACTCGATGGTGCCGTTTCCATTAGCATCATACCAGAATTCGCAGTCGGCGGTTGCTCCAGTGGGAAGATCATACGACCACGAGACAGCGTCTCCGGACGTCATTGTAAAGCTTGAGTCGGATCCGTTGACGACAAGGTTTGTAACCTGCGCGCTGACAGGGTATACCGAGCACAAGATCAAGCAAATCGACAGCAAATATGAGAAAGTTTTCATCTCTGTTGTATCCTGTTGTTATTAATTCAGTTAATTAAGTGTCGCTTCGTCTGCAATACTCAACGCTGCATCGAGCGCCTTGACACCGGTGTCGATTTCTTCCTTCGTCACAATCAGCGGAGGGGCGATCACAAAATGGCTCACCCAGGCCTGAATGAACACGCCATTCTTCATCATTTCGCCTGCAACTTTATCGACAACGAGAGGAACGCCGCTGACTTTATCCTTGTAAGAGTTGAACGGCTCTTTCGTCTTTTGATCCTTCACCAGCTCGACTGCCCAAAAGAGTCCGATGCCGCGAACCTCACCGATCGATGTATGCCTGGATTTCAGAGCGTTGAGTTTCTTCCCCAAATACTTCCCCATCTCGCTCGCGCGGTCGAGAAGCTTCAGCCGCTTGTATTCATTAATGGCCGCGATCGCGGGCGCGAGAGTGAGAGGATGTGCTTCGTAGGTATGGCCATGAGCGAAGTAATGATCGTCGAAGTAATCGGCAATGTTTTTCGTCGTAGCGCAAAGTCCGAGCGGCATGTATGCCGTTGTGATACCCTTCGCGGTGGTGAGGATGTCGGGTTTCACGTTCCAGTGATCTACTGCGAACCAGGTGCCAGTCCGGCCCCAGCCCGTCATCACTTCGTCCGCGATCAGGAGAACGCCATGCCTGTCGCAGATTTCTCTCAGACGGGGCAGGTACTCCAACGGAGGAATGAGCACTCCGTTCGTACCGACAACCGGCTCGACGATCACCGCCGCCACGTCGCTTTCATTCTCGATCATGTGGTCGATATACTCGACGCACGCGATTTCACATTCGGGGTAATGGTGATGCAGCGGGCAGCGGTAGCAGTCGACTTCCGGGGCAAAGATGATGCCGGGAATTTTTCCCGCAGGCTCCATTGCCCAACGGCGCGGGTCGCCCGTCGCGGCAATCGAGCCCATCGTCGAGCCGTGATAGGAACGATACCGCGCAATGATTTTCGTCTTTCCGGTGTACATGCGTGCAATCTTGAACGCCGCCTCGTTGGCTTCCGTGCCAGAGGTCGTGAAAAAAAATTTTACCAGGCCGGCAGGAAGAACTTCGAGCAGCAACTTGCTCAGCTCGGCCCGGACGTCCGTCGCGAATCCCGGTCCGATGAAGGGCAATCGCCTCGCCTGTTCTTCGATGGCCTTCGTGACCGCCTGATTCTTATATCCAAGATGGACACACATGAGTTGCGAGGAAAAGTCGAGATACGTTTTCCCCGATGCATCGATAAAGTGACATCCCTCGGCATCGACAACGTGCAGCGGCTTCCAGTTCTTTTGATACGCCCAGGTGCGGTAGGTGAGAAGCGCCGTGAGGTCGGAAACGGAGGAGGGGATGGGGTTGAGTTTGTTCATAAAGCGAGCAGTTTCAATAGAGTGAGAATTGTTGGTTTCAAGATTCAAGATTCAGGATTTAGGTCGACAGAGTAGGATGGATCAGGTTCCTTGAGGTATTGAGGGGGTTGATGTCCACGTTCGACGGCTTGGATAAACGCAAAAAGTTTCCCACTGAGGCTGCGATATGCTGCGACCAGCTCGCCGGATAAGGCCGGATCTGGCATCGAGCCGGAATCAAAGAGTTCTTCAACGTGAAAAATCGTCTCTTCACAGGAAGCGTAGGCTCGATAAAGATAGTGAATATATTCGTTCTTATACTTTCGCAACGCAAATCCCTGGACAATTCTTGTATCCAGCCATCGCATATCCTCCCGAAATATGAATCTTGAATCGTGAATCATGAATCTCGAACCCGTAATCCGTAGCCTGTAATCCGTAACCCCGAACCTGTAACCTCTAACCTTTAACCCCGTAACCTCTACCCCCTCACCTCTCCACTGCGCTGATCGCCCCATACTCCTCCGGTCTCCTGTCCCGGAAGAACTGCCACACATCGCGGACTTCCTGGATCTCATCGAGGTTGAGATCTGCAACGACGAGAAAATCCTTGTCGCGCGGAGCTTCGGCAATAATTTTTCCCCTCGGCGTGCAAAAATAACTTTGGCCGTAAAATTCGCCGATGTTCCACGGCGCCTCGTAACCGACGCGGTTGATCGCGCCGACAAAATATCCGTTCGCAACGGCATGGGCAGGCTGCTCCAGCTTCCAGAGGTACTCCGAAAGTCCGGCAACGGTCGCTGAAGGATTGAAGACGATTTCTGCGCCGTTCAGACCGAGGATCCGCGCACCCTCGGGGAAATGGCGGTCGTAACAGATGTAAACACCGACATCTGCGTAGGCTGTCTTGAAGACCGGGAAGCCGAGATTGCCCGGTTTGAAATAAAATTTTTCCCAGAAACCCGGCTCGACCTGCGGGATATGGTGCTTGCGGTATTTACCAAGGTATTTTCCATCTGCATCGATGACGACTGCGGTATTATAGTAGACGCCCGGCATTTCTTCCTCGTATAACGGGACGACGATCACCATCGAATGTTTCTTTGCCGTTTCCTGCATCAGCTTCACGGTCGGTCCGTCCGGCACTTTTTCTACGAGAGCGTACCATTTCTTCTTCTGCTCGGCGCAGAAGTACGGCCCGTAGAATAACTCCTGCATACAGAGCACCTGCACCCCCTTCCTGGCTGCGTCATCGATCATCGTGAGGTGTTTGTCGACCATCGTTTTCTTGATTGTTTCAATCGGTTGTTCCGTCGAGCCGGCGAGTGTCGCCTGAATGAGTCCGCCGCGAATTGTTCGTGGCATGCTGGTTCCTATCCTTTCGATATTGATGGTTATGACGCAAGCAAATTAATACATTTTCCAAACCATTGTCAAATGAGGATTGATTGAGGCTAACAGTGAATGTCATCGTTGCATTTCCTCCAATTTTCCCCTATCTTGACGAAGTTATTTCAGGAGATGAATGGATAAATTCGTCATACACGGGGGGAGAAAACTAAAGGGCACGATCGCAATCAGCGGCGCGAAGAATGCCGCGATCGCGCTGATGCCGGCGACGCTGCTGGCAAGCGGAAAATACCGCTTCAGCAACATGCCAGAGCTGCGGGACATCGCGACGATGGCCAAACTTCTGCAGATGATGGGCGTTGACATTGAGAAAGAAACGCATGTCCTCAACGTCAACACGTTTCGCGTGAACAAGTTCGAAGCACCATATGAACACGTGAAAAAAATGCGTGCGTCCATTTATGTGCTCGGTCCGCTCATTGCCCGCTACGGGCACGCGCGAGTCTCGCTTCCCGGCGGATGTGCATGGGGGCCACGGCCGGTCAATCTCCATATCGAAGGCATCAGGAAACTGGGCGCGAAGATCGACGTGGAGCGCGGCTACATCGTTGCAAAAGCAAAGCGACTCAGGGCATCGAAAATCTTCTTCGACGTCTCGAGCGTGGGCGCAACCGGAAATGTGACGATGGCGGCGGTGCTCGCGAAAGGCACCACGGTCATCGAGAACGCCGCACGCGAGCCCGAAATCGTTGCGCTCGCCGATTTTCTCGTGAAGATGGGAGCGCACATCGACGGTATCGGCACGACGAAACTGACTATCGAGGGGGTCGATGCCCTTCATCCCGCCGATGAGGAGATGATCCCCGACCGCGTGGAGGCGGCAACCTTCCTCATCGCGGCAGCCGTCACCGGCGGCTCGGTCAGGATCCAGAAGTGCAATCCCGGCGATCTCATGGCAGTCACATCGAAGCTGCTTGAAGCGGGCGCCGTCATACAGATGGGCAACGACTGGATCAAGATCAGAGCGCCGAGGGTGATCAAGCCGGTCGACGTTACGACCGCGGTGTTCCCCGGGTTTCCCACCGACGTCCAGGCCCAATGGATGGCCCTGATGTCAGTTGCCAGGGGCGCTTCCGTGGTGACGGATTCGATTTACTTCGATCGTTTTAAGCACGTCCCCGAGTTGCTTCGCCTGGGAGCCGACATCGAAATGAGCAAGAACTTTGCAACCATCAAGGGAGTAAAAACACTTACCGGTGCAAAGGTCATGTCGACGGACCTCCGTGCCTCTGCTTCACTCGTGCTCGCCGGGCTTGTTGCTGAAGGGAAGACGGAAGTCCTCCGGGTCTACCACCTCGATCGCGGTTACGAGTCGATTGAAAAAAAACTTCGCTCGCTGGGTGCAAAAATAGAGCGCGTCTCGGGACAAGAGTTTTGATGTTCGATGATCGTGTAATCGTCGGCTCATCGGCTCAAGTATCCCGTGTAAAGTTTTTCCTTCTGATCGCCGTTGCCGTCGGCGTCGTCTACGCTCAGGCTCTCAGGTTCGATTTTGTTACATACGATGATTACGAGCTTGTGGTGGAAAACGGCGAGTTCCTTTCTCATCTCCCGAATATCGGCACGTCGTTCACAACTCACGTATTCACCACCCATCGCACAGAAAGCGGGTATTATCGTCCGCTTCTCCTGATAAGCTATATTATAGAGTATAACGTTTGGGGACTCGCTCCCTCGGGGTATCACCTCACAAACATCCTTCTTCATTGTTGTACAGCAATCCTCATTTTTCTCCTCCTGGAGAAACTCACGAAAGAGCGAGTGGGTGCCGTGATAGGGAGCCTGCTCTTTGCCCTTCACCCTGTTCAGACTGAGGCTGTTGCATGGGTGGCCGGACGCAACGACGTGCTGCTGGGACTCTTTGTCGCAATCATGATGCTGAGCTACGTGCATCATCGGGATGGCGCCGAGGGCGGCAAGAAATCGCTGGCCCTGTCGATTGTGGCGTTCGGCCTCGCGCTCTTCACGAAGGAATCGGCGGTATTTTTTCTGTTGTTGCTGCCGCTGTATGAGGTCTGTTTCCGGGGAGCCGCGGCCCGATCACTGTTTTCAAAAGAACATCGTGCCGCATTCTCGCTCTACCTCCTTGTCCTCATGGCATACCTGGCCGCACGGCAGAATGTCATCGGGGAGATCGTAGGAGCGGAAAAATTGTATGGTGTAAGTCCCGTGGCCGAACGCCTTCTTAAGGCGCCCGCGATTGTCGCAGAGCACTGCATGTTGACGCTGCTGCCGGTCACCTTGAGCATTGTTCATCCCGTGGATGGTTTGATCTGGATGAACGTCCCATGGTCGATCGGTGCGATAGCAATTGTGATATTGCTGATTGCAGTACCGTGGTACCTGTTCAAAAAAGATCGCCTGCTTTGTTTTGGATTGGCATGGTTCTCGTTGGGGCTGGTGCCTCTGCTTGGCATAATTCCGGTTGCCGTCTCAATCCTGGAACACCGGCTGTATGCTCCGATCATGGGGGTCGCCATTATCGCTGCGCGGGTATGCTCGATCCCGGGAGGCACGGTAGCACGGAAGAGAATTGTTGAAGCTGCTGCAGGCATCGTCCTCCTCACACTTGCGGCGCTGTCATTTCTGCGACTGCCTGTTTGGAAAGACAGTGAAGCTCTCTGGATCGATGCTATCCGGAAGGCGCCGGGTGAAAGCCGGAGTTATTTCAATCTTGCCGGGTATTACTTCGAACATCAACAATTTGATAAGACAATAGAACTGCTCCGACGGTATATCGGGCTGAAGCCGGATGATTTCATCGGTTATTCCAAACTTCGCCAAACATATTATCTCGCAGGGAGATACGGAGATGCAGCGGCGGTCAACAGGGAAATCATCCGTCGCAATCCGGAAAACCCTGCGCGTTATCTCGAGGCCGGGATGATGTTCGAGCAATTGCAACAATTTGATAGTGCTGCCGTCTTGTACGCGGAAGGATTGAACGTGGATTCCAATGCATTCGAGCTGCATCTTCAGCTTGGACTTGTCTACAGGCAGACGAGGAATTCAACGCTTGCCGAGCGCCATCTCGTCCATGCCCTGAAGATCAAGCCGCAGGACTCGCGCGCACTCTTTGCGCTCGGAACGCTTTACGCCTCGAACAATGAATATGCACCTGCGATCGAACTCATCGAGCGTGGAATGACGGCAGGAGCAGCCCCGATGGAGGTCGTAAGACTTTTGCGTCAGTTGTATCTCAGCACCGGACACGAAAACGAAGCCCGCAAGCTCGAAAAGCAATATGACTTCTGACGGATGAGAACGATGCTCGACAACAGGTTGGCGATACCGGCGGTCATTGTGCTGATCTTTTCAGTAATTGTGTTGCAGCTGCCGTTGTTTAATTATCTCGGATACGAGTTTTCCGTTGCCGTCGCATTCCTGGCCGTGGCACTCAACGGTTTTTCCGCCATCAGGCTCTTTCGTTCGGAGTTTGCGGACAGGCATAAGATCAGCCGGGAGGATTTTCGGCGGGTCATCGGGAAATTACTTCGTGAGGGTCTCTTACTTCTCCTTGTGCCGTTTGCGGCAGCGACGTTGAACATGATGCTGGTGAAAAACTGCTCCTATTGGGAAGGAGCACTTTTCTATCTTCTTATTCCCGCCGTCACCGTTATCTGGTCGGTGGCGCTTGCGGCAACCTGTGCGGTGTTTGTGCGGCGCGCCCTCTTGCTTTACCTTGTAGCGGTGATCGTCGTGCTTGTGCATCCGCTGTATCTCGGCTACACCACTCCGCAAATCTATTCCTTTAATTTCATCTACGGCTATTTTCCGGGCTTCTCGTACGACGAGGTGCTTCGTATTTCAACCCCGATGATTTTGTTCCGATGTCTCACGCTCGTTGTGGCGTTGTTCTTCGTTTTGTGCTCCAGGATCGTCATTCTCCACAGGACGAAGGCTGAGAGGGATCACATGCTTGTTCCGGGCATCCTTGCATTGATGACGTGCAGCGCCCTTATTCTCTGTTCATGGTTGTTCCGCGTGGAACTCGGGTTTGAATCCTCGACCAGGTTCATCCAGCGGACACTCGGTGAGCACTATACTACCGAACATTTCGATATCTATTACTCGCGCGAGTCGTTTTCAGACGTGGAAATTCGTCGCGTCGGTCTGGAGCATGAATTTCGGTTCGACCAGGTACGGGCGGCCCTCAGGGTGTCATGGAGAGATCGCATCAGTTCGTATATTTACCCTGACATCGATCTCAAGCGGCGGTTCATCGGTACGGGAAACACCAATATCGCGAAGCCGTGGCGCAAGGAAATTCATCTCAACAAGGATTCCTGGGATGACGTACTGAAGCACGAGCTCGTGCACGTTCTGGCGGGGGAGTTCGGAATGCCAATCATCAGGGTGCATTACAATACGGGCCTCGTGGAAGGGCTTGCGATGGCTGTTGATGGGGATTTTGGTCATCGCACGCTCCCCGAGTATGCAGCGGCGATCATGAAATTCAATCTCGTCAGAGATCCCGCGCGACTCGTAAAACCCGTCGGGTTTGCGGCGCAATCCTCGACGCTGAGTTACGTCATGATGGGGGCGTTTTGCCGGTATCTCATCGATCGCTACGGGATAATTCATTTTAAGGAAGTCTACGGGGGAAAAACGGTGGAGGATGTGTACGGGATGCCGTATGAGCGCCTTGTCGATGAATGGCGACATTCGCTCGAACGTGTTGACGTTCCCCAATCGTCTCGCCGTCATATTGAATTTTACTTCAGAAGGCCGTCGATCTTCGCAAAAGAATGCGCACGGGCGATCGCGAGCGTGAACGAGCGCGCATCGCGTGCTCTCGAGCAGAATGATGCCGTTGCTGCGATGGAGTTATTTCATACCGGATTGAAGATGAGCTGGAACTCCGAATCGTATGCCGGCCTCGTACGCGCCATGTTCGGAGCAGCACGCTATGATTCGGTGATTGGATTGATCGGAATACACCTGCAGGATTCGATCCGCCGGTCGGGGATTGTGAACCTGTTCCTGGTGTATGGCGACGCGCTTTGGCGCACGGGGGACACCGCGAATGCCCGGCATATATACGCGGAAATTCTCTCTCTTGATCTCTCTGAACGATATGACCAGTCAGCGGCAGTGCGACTTTCGGTGCTAAACGATCCATCCCTTGGCTCTGTCCTGCCGGTCTATTTTGCCGGATTGCTCAAAGACTCAACTGCAGTGTTTCTGCTGGATTCGTTGCAACGCACTTCCCCCTCTTCAACCATCCGTTATCTTAAGGCGAGAGTTCTCTTTCGCCTCCATGGATATGATGGTGCAGTCCGGGAGCTCGATTCGATCAGAACGCCGTTCGGTGATGACATCCTCGACGCTGGGAAAGAACAACTCCTCGGCGAAGCATGTTTCATGAAAGGGAGCTACCAACAGGCCCGAATGCATTTCTGGCAGTCATTGAATTTTCTCAGGAACCAATCCTCCGTAAACCGTGTCAAGGACTGGATTGAGAGGTGCGAATGGTTTGAGAGCAATTTGGCGCGGAGCGCCATGGCGCCATAGGCGCTCACAAAATTCAAAATTAAAATTGCATCTCGCGTGTATCTTCCATATTATTCGCCATGCTGCCCATCAATCGCATCCTCATCTCCCGGATGAAATACATCGGCGATATCGTACTAACGACTCCGGTCATTCGCGCTGTGCGCGAAAAATATCCGGAGGCATATATTGCCTATCTCGGTGACAAGAGAGCGGTATCATTGTTGGAGCACAATCCATATCTCGACGAAATCATTCCGTTCGATTTTTCAAAACCGGATATCTTCGAGCAGCCCAGGGTGGCGTTCCTGCTTCGAAAACGGAAGTTCGACGTGTTCATCGACCTGTTCTCCAATCCACGCACGGCGATGCTTGCATGGGCAAGCCGAGCGCCGATCCGCATCGGCAAAGACGTGAAGGGGCGGGGAAGGCTTTACACTCACCGCATCGGCGACTACGGTGCGCTGAAACCTGCCATCGAGTTTCATTATCAGTATGTGTTGCCGATCGGGGTCGGGATGACCCATTTCAAAACGGAGATATTTCTGACGGACGATGAGAAGCGAGAGGCGAGGATTTTCCTGAAGCACCAGGACGTGGACGTCGCAAAACCGATAGTGGCGATCCATATCGGCGCCTCATGGCCGAATAAGGTGTGGCTGAAGGAGAATTTTGTGGAGCTCATCGACGCGGTTCGCGCCAAACTCGGGGCAGAGATTATTGTAAGTTACGGTCCGGGGGATGAGGAATTAGTCGGCGACATTATGGAACACGCCTTCGGAAAGGTATCACAACTTCCGTTGCTCCCGCTGCGTCAGCTCGCCGCGATTCTTTCGTTATCGAACGTCTTCGTCTCGAATGATTGCGGTCCCATGCACATCGGAGTCGCCGTCGGGACGCCGACCATCGGGATCTTCGGTCCCGAGCCGCCAGAGGTGTGGTTTAATTATGCACGGGAGGATGGTCACACGGCACTTTTCAGGAAAATAGAATGCTCGCCTTGCCGGACGACAAAATGTTTTCGAGAAGGCGAACATTTCATGGAGTGTATGAAGCTGATTACGGTGACGCAGGTGTATGAAGAGGTAAGAAGGAGGTTGGTGGCTGGTAGTTCGTAGTTCTCCGCCGGATGCGGATCCGCCTCTGGCGAAGTGGTTTGAGGTTACGGGTTCCGGGTTTCCCGCATTATTAACTTTCAATTTGATCATACCGCCCGCATACTTACCACTGACAACTTACTACTGATTACTGCCTACTGGCCACTGTGACACTCGCCCCTGCTCCTCCTCTCCCCTTCACCCCCGCTCTGTTTCTCCCCTGCCCGCCTCTAGAACTCCCACTGCATCCCGGCGTGAACGAGCCTGGAGTTTCCTGCGAGGATGCCGCGCGAACGGTCAACGATGTACAGGTTGTCGAAGAGGTTCTTCACTGAGAGTATCGCGGTCAGGTTCCAGGGTTTGATCGAATAGCTGGCATCGAAATTCCAATAGGTTGAAGCTGGAATCAACCCCTGGCGTCCGCTCGGCGTGGGTGTGACCGTGTTGAGATCGTCGCTGAACTGTTCTCCCACGTGGACGCCTTCAAGCCGTGCACTGAAGCGATCCGAAGCGGGATAGGAAATACCTACTGTTGCCGTCTGCCGTGGAGCATACGTTACTCGGTTTCCCTTCACGTTCGTCTTCCTGTCGAATCCACTCGTCCAATTATCGTCAAATCGCGCGACGGGCAGGTAGGTGAACGCGACGTCGAAGAGGAAATTGAAATCCGGATGAACCAAATGTCTCATGTCCGCCGAGCCCGACATCTCGAAGCCTTCATGAACGCATTTGCCGGAATTGGTAAATGTGGAACCGCTTCCACCCGCCGCGGAGTAAGGGATGATCTGATTTTCAAAATCCATCTTGAACACCGTTGCATGGAAATCAAGCCCTTCCACGATAGTGCTCCGGG
This sequence comes from Bacteroidota bacterium, assembly GCA_036002145.1. Lineage (GTDB taxonomy): Bacteria > Bacteroidota > Ignavibacteria > UBA10030 > SZUA-254 > DASYTP01. The sequence goes on from DASYTP010000204.1 coordinate 25,437, forward strand.
CTCCCAGTTCAAAATTCCAGCTCTTTTCCGGCTCGAGCTCGGTCGTCGCGCCGTTAACGTCGGAAATGACATCCTCCACACGGGGAGGAGCCCATCCCCTGTGCGCGCCGGCGTAAAAAGTGAGGGACTCGGCCGGGTTGTACGTTGTACCTATACCGGGAATCCATTCGGTGATCGTTGTGGCGCCTGATACGTCAGAACGCAGCCTGTTGAGCCGTTGATGGTGGACGTTCTCGACGCGAACTCCTGCCGATACCGTCCAATCTTGCCTGACGAAAAGTCGATCCTGGAAGAAACCGGAGTATGCCTGTGTCCTGCGGTCATTGTCTTCCACCGCGATTCCCGTCCGGGCCGTGGGTGAATTCCCCAGGATCTGCTTCCGGTCCTGGATCTCATAATGCGCCCGTACGCCGAAATCCGTCTGATGCAGGTAACCGAAGGCATGATGATTGAATCGCATCCTCGGCTCCACGCCCCAGACCCAGTACTTCCGGTTCTTGCCGTCGACGCGGTCAGGGTTCAGGACCGTTCTCGTGCCCGGTGTGTCGACGGGCGCGGTGGCATTCACGCCGCCGTTGTTGCCCTGTCGCCACCAGTCCCGGTTGAAATTGTAACCGTAGACGTTGGTGGAGAGTGCGGCTCCGCTGTTGCCGAAATGATGATCGTAAGTGATTTGCGTGGCAACACGGTTGCTGAACAACGTATCATGAATGAACGGATTGCCGTGCGGGTTCTCTTCAAATTCGATCTGGGTCAACTGTGTATAAGTAGCGTTGGAGACTTCGTTGTAGTAGTTCCCCTTTACTGTGAGCCTCGAGTTCCCGTCGAGAGTAAGTGCAACTTTGCCGACGATGTCGTGAATGTTGGTCGACGTGTTGTCCAGCGCCAAGTTTCCCTGAGTATGCGAGTAATGTGTCAGGAAGCCCAACGTATTGTACTGCGCGCCGTATCCCACTTCGCCGAACAGGTAATTTCGATTCCCAGCCATGATCTTCAGCGAGCCGGCTGGAACTTCCGGAGGTCGGGGCGTGATGTAATTTATCACACCACCCACAGTCTGGGGTCCGAAGAGAACCTGCCCGCTACCCTTCAGAACCTCGATCCGTTCAAACCGGCTGATGGGAGGATGATAATATGTTGCCGGGTCCCCGTAAGGAGATTGAACGAATGGCACACCGTCTTCAAGCAGGAGTACCTTTGTGCTGCGCGTGGGATACAGGCCCCGGATACCGATACTCGGTCGGAGTCCGAATCCCTCCTCGTCCTTGACATGTACTCCGCTCACTTTTCTCAGCACCGAGACTCCCACAATGCTTGTTTTTCTCAATGCGGCTGCACCAAGAACTTCTCCTGATCCAGGAATTTTCTGGTAGACGGCCGGGTTCGATCCAATGACTTCGACACCGGGTAAATCAACCGGCGTCGGATTGAGTTGAATATCCAGGTTAATAGATTCTCGCTCTCTGAGTGTGATTTTCTTTACATGCGGATCATACCCGATCATGCTCGCCCGAATCTCGTAGCTTCCGGGCGGAATATTCTTGATGGTGAACTTTCCGTTCTTGTCGCTTGCCGCGCCGTAATGGGTTCCTGTCACGATGATATTCACTCCCACAAGTGGTTCTGCTGGCGCTGAAGCAGAAACGGTCCCTGAAACTACCGTACCAGTCGAATCCTGCTTCGAGTTCATTTTGCTGAGCGCCGGTTCGGGGCTCTCGGCCAGGAGGAATGAAGTAACAAAGAAGAATAAGCGTATGTTTTTCATCGTCGATCCTTTCGTCACCGAATCAAATTGAAGTCACCTGGTTAAATGGAGTAGGCGGGATAGCCGGGCTATCCGCCTTCCAGCTTAGGGTGCTAAAATTATAAGATTTTTCAAATGAGAAACAAGTGTCGGACGTCACAGAACTTGTACCCGTTGCATTTCTATCGTTTTTTGCAGATATTGCATCACTTTTCGGACAAAAATCTCATGGAGAAAACATGACCGCTACCATAACTGATGTCTATGCACGTGAGATTCTCGATTCACGCGGTAATCCAACCGTAGAGGTCGAGGTGGTATTGGAATCCGGTATCCTTGGCAGAGCCTCAGTGCCGAGCGGCGCTTCGACGGGTGAGCACGAGGCAGTCGAATTGCGTGACGGGGACAAGCTTCGTTATGGCGGCAAGGGAGTCCTCAACGCGGTTGAGAATGTCAACGATAAGATTGCAGGGGAGGTTATCGGTTTTGATGCCCGCGACCAGGAGGGCATCGACCGGCTTATGATCGGTCTTGATGGCTCGTCCAACAAATCCAGGCTTGGTGCGACTGCCATCCTCGGAGTGTCGATGGCGGTTGCAAAGGCAGCGGCGCAGGCGTCGGATCTCCCGCTCTATAAGTATTTGGGTGGACCGAACGCAAAAGTTCTGCCGGTTCCGATGATGAACATCCTGAACGGCGGTAAACACGCGGACAATAATGTCGACCTTCAGGAATTCATGGTCGTTCCCGTACATGCGGAGAATTTCGCAGAAGCATTACGGATGGGAACGGAGGTCTTTCATTCACTCAGGTCGGTTCTTCACAAGAAGGGGTACAACACTGCCGTCGGCGACGAAGGGGGATTTGCCCCGAGCCTCAAATCGAATGAAGAAGCCATCGAAGTGATTCTTGAGGCCATTCAGGGGGCAAAATACAAAGCCGGCAAGGATATTTATCTTGCCCTCGATCCTGCGTCGAGCGAGTTTTTCGAAAAAGGGAAATATGTGTTCAAGAAGTCCGATAAGTCAAAAAAAAGTCCCGAACAGATGGTGAAGTTTTACGAAAAATGGGTGAAACAGTATCCGATCCTCTCGATCGAAGACGGCATGGCGGAGAACGATTGGGAAGGATGGAAGATGCTCTCCGAAGCGATCGGCGATACGGTGCAGCTTGTCGGTGACGATTTGTTCGTAACGAACACGGAGATTCTCGCCAGAGGAATCGAGAGCGGAATTGCGAATTCGATCCTCATCAAAGTCAACCAGATCGGTACTCTGACGGAAACTTTCGATTGCATCGAGTTGGCAAAACGGGCAGGGTACACGACGATCATCAGTCACCGCTCCGGTGAGACGGAGGATACAACGATAGCCGACCTCGCAGTGGCGACCAATGCCGGCCAGATCAAGACCGGCTCGGCCAGCCGCACCGACCGAGTTGCCAAGTATAACCAGCTTCTGCGCATAGAGGAAGACTTGGATACGAATGCGGTATTTCTGGGACTGGGGGCGTTTTAGGGAGATGTGCGATATGCGATGTGCGATATGAGATATGGGATATGAGATAGGGGATATGTGTGACGAGATGAAGAAGGGAAGTTTGCAGTTTGATATTCAAGGAGATTAATACATGAGACGGTGGAGTACGGTATTTGCATTGTCGCACACGACCAACCGGGGAAATCAACGCCTGGAATAATCAATCTCCAGTACGCCATTAACAAGGAATCCTGGGATCAACTTTTGGACCTACGAACAATTCAGAATCAATGAAGAGACCGTCGGCCGTCATACCAACGCGCCTTCCTCCAACAAAGTTTGTACCGGAGGAATTGGCTTCCCGCAACACCCACCTTTTTTGAGCAAAGCCAGCACGTTTCCCTCGAGGGAAACGCCGATCCGGTGATCCGAGTCACATAGTAATGTTGGAAAAATTCTTAAACTGACTTGGAATCATCGAGCCGACCTATTAATCGGTTGGCCAATACATCGCTCTCCACTATACTATAGC